>NZ_JAUBTN010000034.1:0-65832 GCF_036705055.1 Microcoleus sp. CZ3-B2
GACTAATGACTAATGACTAATGACTAATGACTAATGACTAATGACTAATGACTAATGACTAATGACTAATGACTTCTTCCGACCATTACTACCCAAGATTGAGCTTCGCGCGGTAAGCCGGGGGGGCGGTAGTAGTGGTTGAATATTGCAAATCCTGCTTGTTCTAAACAAGGTGCTAAAGTTTCGTATTCCCATCCTGCAGTATAGCGTTTTCCGGTCGGTCGCTCGTCGTAGCCTTCCCAATTTCCCCGGCACATTGACATGACAATTGCACCGCCCGCAACTAAGGCTTTTTGTAAGTTTTGCAGCACTTTTACCATCTCGTCGCTGGGAACGTGAATCAGGGAAGCATTGGCGAAAATACCGTCAAATTCTGCCTTTGGTAAGTCGAGATTCAGAAAAGATTGCTGCCAAACTTCGCAGCCGGATAACTTTTTTGCTATTTCTACAAAAGCCGGAGTTGCATCTAAGCCTACAACTGTGTGTCCTTGGCTTTTAAACGCGACTAAATCTCGTCCTGGGCCGCATCCTATATCGAGGATTTTACCGGGATTGCGGGGCATGGCAGCGGTGAGTGCAGATCGATTTTGGGATACGTCGTGGTGCCATGTTCCTTGCAGGAAAGATTCGGCGGTTGCTTGGTATTCTGCGATTGTAATTTCTTCGCGTTTATCCACAATTTTCCCCTCTTGTAGGATTTTAGATTTGAGATTGAAGAATCTCAACCGTAGAGACACGGCACTGCCGTGTCCTATTCTATTTAATCTGCCATTTCCTACTCTATTTCATCCGATTGAAAACTGCTATAATAGTTAAACAACCAGGGTTTTTTGTTCGGATTTGGTAACTGCTGAATCAACTTCTAAAAGAGAACCTTCGGGGGATTCGATCGCAAATCCTGCATCTCGAATCATATCCCAATCTTGATTGGCCGCTTGTCCGGGGGTAGTCAGATAATCGCCCACAAAAATAGAATTAGCCGCGTAGAGTCCCAGGGGTTGCAAGGAACGCAAATGCACCTCCCGTCCCCCAGCAATCCGAATTTCTTGGCTGGGAAGCAAAAATCGGAACATACAGAGAATTCGCAAACATTGGCGGGGATTTAATGTGTTTAAACCTGCAAAGGGCGTACCGGGAATCGGAATGAAAAAGTTGACGGGTACGCTAGTAACGCCCAATTTTCGCAGGGAAAGCGCTAAGTCTATCGCATCATCGTCCGATTCGCCCATCCCCAAAATTCCGCCGGAACAAGTTGTGATTCCCGCTGCTTTTACGTGTTCGACGGTTTCGACCCGATCGCCAAAAGTATGAGTTGTGCAGATGTCCGTGTGGTACGATTCGGAAGTATTGAGATTGTGATTTACGCGATCGACTCCAGCTTTAGCCAAACGGTGAGTTTGTTCCTCGCTCAACAACCCCAAACAAGCGCAGATTTTTAGGTTATAATTTGCCTTCACAGTCTCGACAGCATCCAAAACGCGATCGAAAGTAGATGCGTTGGGTTGGCGGCCAGAAATTACCAAACAAAACGTACCAGCTTTTAAATCTGCCGCGCGCCCGGCCGCCTCCAGAATTTTTTCCTTAGCTAAAAGCGGATATTTTTCTATTTCCGCAGTCGAGATTTTGGACTGAGAACAATAATGGCAATCTTCAGGACAAAGGCCACTTTGAGCGTTTAGCAAATAGTGCAATCTGACGCGGTTTCCCCAGTAATGGCGGCGCACCCGATAAGCTGCGTTTAGTTGTTCCAGCAAAACCTCATCCGGCGCGCGCAATACGGCTAAAGATTGCTCGCGAGAGAGACATTTGCCCGCCAGCGCGTCGTCAGCCAAATCGTTCCAATTGGGTAAATTCATTACTAAAATTAAAGGGTTTACAGAGTATCCAAAACCTGACGAATCACCCGATAAATCGATTCTAATTCATCAGGAGAAATGCAGTAGGGAGGCATCAAGTAAAGCGTATTTCCCAAGGGGCGGAGCAAAAAGCCCGCTTCGAGAAATCTGGCTTTCAACATAGGAGCGATGTCATTAAAATAACCGGAAACGCTTTCGGTTTTCACATCCATTGCTGCGATGGTGCCGCAAGTCCGAATCCGTTCTAGTTTAGGATGATTTCTCAGCCATTGATTCAGATATTTGTGGTGCAGTTTTTCCATCCCTTGATAAACATTTGGGTTTTGCTCCAAAAGCTCCAAAGATGCTACACCCACCGCACAAGCTAACGGATTTCCGGTGTAAGAATGACCGTGATAAAAAGCTTTGTCCGATTCATCTCGCCAGAAAGCTTGATAAATATCCTCCGAAGCCATTGTGACAGAAAGTGGCAAGCAGCCACCAGACAATCCCTTAGACAAACACATGATATCCGGTGCAGTTCCCGATTTAACCGAGGCAAACAGTTCGCCCGTGCGGCCAAAACCAGTCATTACTTCATCGTAAATCAACAATACATTATACTGACGGGCCATTTGTGCGATCGCCCGCAAAAACTCAGGGCGGCACATTCGCATTCCCCCAGCACCTTGCACCAAAGGCTCAATAAAAATGCCCGCACAGCCGCCCTGCTGCAACAAAAACTCCAATTTATCCAAACTCTCCGCCTCCTTGCTTTCCACCTCCGCATCCCCGTCAAAAGTCGCAGGAAAAGGCACAACATCCCCAGGAAACATTAAAGGCGCAAAAGGTTCCCACCACAGCGAACTTCTGCCAGCAGACATCGCGCCCACAGTATCACCGTGATAACCTCCCTCAAAACTAATAAAGCTAGTGCGGTTAGTTTCTCCGACATTTAGCCAATATTGAAAAGCCATTTTCAGAGCAACTTCAACAGCAGTCGAACCATTATCCGAAAAAAAGATTCGCGTCAAAGAATCAGGCGTGTGGCCGATCAATTTATCAGCAAGTTTCTGTGCCGGTTCGTGAGTAAATCCCGCAAAAATTACGTGTTCTAAAGTTTGAGCTTGTTTGTAAAGAGCCTCAGCCAGAACCGGATGGCTGTGTCCGTGAATCGTCACCCACCAACTAGAAATACAGTCGAGAATTTGCCGCCCGTCTGCTAATTCCAACAGCGCTCCTTTACCGCGAACCACCTTCAGCGGCGCAGGAGCAGTTTTCATTTGCGTGAAGGGCTGCCAAATCGGTGAACTCGAAGAAATATGCTCCTGATTAGCCGTCATACTTACCATCTAACTAACATCAACTCCCCTTGTAATATAGCAACTTTCACTCACTTATAAACTTTTTATTCCTTCTTCCTTCTTCTTCTCTTCCTTAGCGTCCTTTGCGTCTTCGCGGTTCGTTAAAAAAAAATTAGTTTGTTGAAAATAGCTGGGCTGCAACCTTTCCAGCCATACCGCCTGCGGGCGACAGTTACAATTTTCTGCCCTTAAGCAAATAAGTCGTCATTGCCCCTTTACCTTTAACATTAATTTTACCGCGCTTTTCCAACAAATACTTATCGCACAGCAACTCATAAGTTGAGCTGCTAACTTGAATTTTACCAGGAAGTCCCTGAGACTCCATGCGGCTTGCCGTATTCACAGCATCTCCCCACAAATCGTAAATAAACTTTTTAGTACCGATGACACCTGCTACAACAGGCCCAGTATTAATGCCAATGCGGATATTAAGAGGTTTACCGCATTCGTCGCGGAATTTCATAATTTCTTGCTGCATTTCTAGGGCCATTTCGGCAATAGATTCGGCGTGATTTGTACAGGGCAGTGGCAAACCACCTGCTACCATATAATTGTCGCCGATGGTCTTAATTTTTTCTAAGCCGTATTTTTCGCTCAAACAATCGAAGGCTGAAAATATTTTGTTAAGCAATTTGACTAATTCTTCAGGAGACGTGCGGGAGGATATTTCGGTAAAGCCTACAATATCGGCAAACAGTACCGTCACCTCGGCAAATCCATCTGCAATATTTATCTGGCCTTGTTTTAGGCGATCGGCAATCATTACGGGTAAAATATTTAGCAGTAAACGTTCCGACTTTTCTTGTTCGGCGCGCAATATTTCCTCAGCTTGTTTCCGCTGTGCGATTTCCTGGTAGACTCGGTGAAACATTTGATTAAAAGCGACCATGACTTCTCCCAACTCGTCATCGCGCTTGACAGATAGAGAGTAGAAATCAGGTTTTTCTCGATCTTTGCTCAAAGCGTCTCCGGCAGCGATCAAGTCATCGCGCAATCTCAAAATAGGTGCAATTACTGTCACCCCTAAAAAGAACATAGTCACCGAAGTGACAAAGGCTGATATAATGATGACTAGAACCGCAATCCGCCCGATAAATGCGTAGAGTTCCGGTTGAACGGTGGACGCATCGTGACGAACAATTAAGATGTAATCGCCTCCCAAATGTCGCTCCGTCCAAGCAATATCGTAGCGCTTGCCATCGAAATTGTGATGGTGAACTATACGAGCTTTTTTTAGTTGCTTTAAACTGATTTCTGGTGGTTCGCCAAGTGTATATATTAATTCACCGTTAGCTTGATAAATAGATAGTCCTAAGACTACTTGAGAATCCTTAGTAATATTTTTTACTTCTTCTTGAAACAAAGTGCGATCGGAAACATCTTGTGCTAGCAAAAATTCGAGGGAATCAACAGTTGTCCGAGATAGCTGTTCCAGTTGAGTTAAAAGTTCATTTTCGCGCCGAAAATAAGAGGGGACTAAAATAATTCCCTCTATGACAAGAATGCTAGCAAATATCCACAAAGCTATTTGTCTGGACAAGCGAGATTTAAAAAAATCCAAAAATGATAAAATGCGCGCTGACATAAAATTTACTATTCTGCAAATGGCTAATTTAGGATATAGGAAAACAAACCCGGTTTATCGCCATAAATTTTGGGTTTTTCGACGAAGATAAGACGGCGGTTGAAACCAGGTTTACACAAACGAAGTCCGCCTCTGCGGACTGAAGAAAGAAGATAACGTAATTTTAATCGCCCGCTCTTCAACCCGCGCACCATCCGGGTTTTGCTTGTGTAGAAGCGGTTTCAACCGCCCGGTCTTCTGATCCCAAGCGTATTGGCTAGCCCCTGAATAATATAATAAACAAATTAAACCAAAACTGCGCTGACTAACCTGCCTGCAAGCAGATAAGTATTCATATCGCCTTTGCCTTTGATGTGAATAACTCCTCTGTCTTCAAACTGATACTTATTTTGCAAGATATTGTAAGTTGATTGTGTGACTTGAATCCTGCCGGCAATCCCGTGGGATTCCATGCGGGCTGCTGTATTGACGGCATCGCCCCAGAGGTCGTAAATGAATTTTTTGGTGCCAATAACTCCCGCAATGGCAGGCCCGGTATTGATGCCGATGCGAATGTTAATTTCTGCATGATGTTTGACATTAAATTTTGCTAGTTCCTCCTGCATATCTAAGGCCATTTCCGCAATCTTTTCGGCGTGGTTGGTGCTGGGATTTGGCAAACCTCCGACTACCATGTAAGCATCTCCAATTGTTTTGATTTTTTCCAATCCGTACTTTTCCGTCAGCCCATCGAAGGCTGAAAAAATTTCGTTGAGAAAAACGAGCAATTCTTCGGGAGATATTTGTGCTGATAGCACGGTAAAGCCCACGATATCCGCAAACAAAATCGTGACTTCTGCGAAGCCGTCAGCAATACTGCTTTGACCGTCTTTTAACCTAGCAGCAATGGATTCGGGTAAAATATTGAGCAGCAGGCGATCGCACTTTTCCTGTTCTTTCAACAATTCTACATTAGTTTCTTGCAATTGTGCCGTCCGTTCCCTGACGCGATGTTCTAATTGTTTAGCATTTTGGCGCAACCTGCTGATAGATAAAGTTAATCCTGCGATGCCTAAAACTGAAAGTCCTGCTAATAGTAAGAACAGATTTTTGAGTCCATTGTGAGTTTTTTTAGTGATGGTTTCCAGAGGTTGAGTAATTTCTAATATCCCTCGGACATCTCCAATTTTCCAATCAGTTTTAGGACTGTAGGGGTTAGTATTGTGACAGTCCACACAGCTAGGAGTTAGAATATCCGCCTCGGCATATCGAAAGGCTGGTTTGCCGCGAAATTCCTCTGTTCTGAAAAATTGTTTATTGGAATTTTGGGTTAAATAGGTAATAGCTTGACGTTCAAAATCGTCTCTAACTCCGCCTTCTTTTCGCCGCCAGGGAAACGGGTAGTCGCTGTAGAGGCGAACTGATACTTCGGGATTTTTGTTGGTGATATGGTTGCCCAGTTCTATTAAGAAGGTGGCCGGTACGGGAACTGTTACTTTGGTCGGGGTGTCATCGTAGGTAAAGTTAATCGCTTTAGCGGTTTTTAGAGGATTAACAACATCGGAACTGTAAAGGGTGCGGGCTTCTTTAATAGCTTGGGCGTAGAGGGTGGCATTTTGGAGGGCTTGCGATTCGATGAGGTTGGAGGAAAGACGAGACATATTTGCCATCGCTACTCCTACACCTACACAAAATAAAATTGTCACCGCAAGGAGAATTCGCTTGTAAATTAATTGGCTGATGGCAGCCAAACTGCGAGAGATTAACTGGCGCATGGTATCCTCAAGTGTGAGGTTGAATCTTGATTTGATTTTATGCACTACTAACATAACACTGCTTTTTCAGACCAGGCCAAAAATGGATATAATTGCCCGCGAATTTTGTCGTGGAGAGCAATATTTTTTAGACGAAAGTTTAAGTTCCCAGATTCATCTCATGTTGGAGTAAATCTAAAATCTAAAATCTAAAATTGAGTGAGTGTTTTGCTAGGGTCTGGGGTAAGCAAGACTGGAGAGTACAAGGGATGGTTAATTATGATTTACCGCGATTTTTTCCCTTGTCCGTAAAAGTACGCATAAGTTTATAGTGGCGATTTCCTACGGGATAGCTGCGCTTCACTCACTTTTTGCTGTATCTACGTTAGGATTGCAATTGTAGTCTATGGTTGGCGATCGTGAATTCTGACTCTACTGTCTCAACTGCGAACAACGAAATTTTTCCGGGAGAAGTTTTCGTCAATACTGCGGATTTTGATACTGGCATTCGGCGGCTTTTACCGAAATATGACGAAATGCTGGATGTATTAGTAGCCTGCATTGCTAACACAAACCAGCGGATTTTAGAACTCGGCTGCGGTACGGGGGAACTAAGTTTAAAAGTTCTGCAACGCTACCCGTCTGCGGAAATTGTTGCTGTGGATTATTCGCCGCGAATGCTGGATTTTGCCCGCGCCAAAATAGAGTCGGCAGGATATGCAGCCCGGTGGACTGGCATAGAATTGGATTTTGGAGAATGGGCGAATAATCCAAATTTTTCAGGTTTGGGCGATAAGTTTAATGCTGGCATTTCGTCTCTGGCAATTCACCATCTTGAGGATGAGATGAAGTTGAAATTGTTTCAACGGATTGGCGAAAGTTTAACTGCTGGCGGTTGTTTTTGGAATGCCGATCCTGTGGTGGCAGAATCGTCAGCAATGAAGGATATTTATGGAGTGGCGCGGGAAGATTGGGCGCTAAGTCAGGGAGAAACTTTAGCACAAATTCGGGCAAAGGTGGGGACGAGTGTTTCTTACGGGTATTCTAATCCCGATCGCCTAGCTACACTTGCGGCACAGTTGGAAATGCTGGCAAATGCGGGATTTGAGACTGTGGCGGTTCCTTGGAAGTATTACGGTATGGCGGTGTTTGGGGGATTTGTTAATTAAGCTATAACGACTAATTTTGGCGGTTTTAACTGCTGCTATAACGACTAATTTCGGCGGTTTAAACCGCTGCTAGAACGACTAATTTGGGCGGTTTAAACCGCTGCTACATAAACGAAGTCCAAGCAGAGGGGGACTAAGACATTAAGATGAAAACTCGGCGGTTGATACCAAAGGGTTTGGGATATTATTGATGAACCAGTGGCCTCCGGCCGACATCGTTTGACTTTCTGGCGGTTTCAACCGCCGAATCATCTAAGAAATCAATTTAAGGGGCGGGGGCGGTAATTTCTGTAGGTGCGATCGCCCCTTGTGATGGTGCTGTTGGTTTTTCCAGTAGTTGGCGCTGTTTGTTCCGAAATTCTGCGGCGGCATCGTTCAAATTTTGGCGCTGTTCGGTATTGAATTCTTCCATGCTGCGGCCGCCTCCCAATCGGGATCTGTGAATTAAGTCAAATATTCCGCTGCCGCTGCTGCGGCCGGAAAAAGGGTCGGTGTTGTCTTGAGTTTGAAAGTCTTGCAGCGGTTGGGCGTTATTATTATTTAAATTGCTGGCTTGAGCGAAGGTTGCTTGAGGCGATAAAATAGCACAGGTGGCGATCGCGCTTGCAGCAATCCGAATCATCAATTTTCCTGATTTAGAAGTTTTGGCTTTCATAATTTATTAGTTTAACCTTCAAAAAAACAATTGTATCTCAACAATATGCTGACTTGTGGCTAAATATTGTACCACTCAAAAGCTAGTCAAGGGCGGGCTACAAGCCCACCCCACAAAAATCGATCGCCCTTCCTCACGCAAACCGGCGGCGCAGCAGGGGTTGAATACTCAGCAGCGCTAGGACATCAAAGGCTAGCAAGACTAAGAGCGCTCCTCCAAAGGTAACATTACCCCAAGGAGCGTCCATGACGACGCTAGCTAGCGACCAATCGCTGTGCAGGTATAAATAGCGGATGGGTTCGATCGCGTAACTCAGAGGATTGAGAGTCACTACAACTTGCAGCCACTCTGGCATAAACGACAGCGGCGCGAGGGCGGTGCTGGCAAATAATAGGGGCAGGTTGGTAACAAAAATTACTGCGATTAATTCTACGTGGCCCGGAAGCGCGAAGGCTAAACCGAGACTGATGCCGGTGACTCCCAAAACTAACAGCAGGACTATTAGGGCGATCGCCCCGAGTCCGGCAATTCCGGGGAATCCCGCGCCCAAAAACGCACCCGCTGTAACGATTGCGCCTGTTTGGATAAAGCTAAGGGTGACGATGAAAATCGCGGAAGCTAGGACGATCGAGAATCTGGAAGCTAGGGGCGCGACTAACAGGCGGTTGAGAAATCCGAATTCGCGATCGAACATAATCGGCAAACCAGCATTCAGCGCCCCGGCAAAGGCTGTAAAAACGATTACACCAGCGCCGAGAAATTGTCCGTAATTCTGGCTTTCGCCGAACAAGCCTGCGGGTGCATTTTCAAACAGAGCTCCGAACAAAACCAACCACATCAGGGGCTGAATAATGCCTGCAACTAGCGTCGAGGGGCGGCGCTGCAATTGAATAAACAGGCGCTTGGTTAAGGCGAGGGTTTCTTGGATGAAGTCGCCCAGCAGGGAACTGGAAGTGTCAGCGGATGCTGTGGAGAGTGGCCGCTGCTGGTTGAGGTTGTTGGGGGATGTAACAGTACCGCTCATAATTGCTTGTTGATTAAATCTAACTATCTTTAGGGTAGCAAGTCTGGAGGTATTGGTGTGGTTGGGCGGGCGATCGGTCTAAAATTGAGAATAAGCTCATCAAATATGCTAAATAAAAACTTGATTTACTAGGAGGATTGGCTGATGTCATCAAGGGCGTTAGCGAAGCCCTCGAAGAGGATCGCCACTTTGGTCAAAATGATGGAATCTTTGCCGGAAACTCTGCAAGATAGAGTCGTTGAACATTTGCGAGAATATCTTGAAGACTTGAGGGATGAAGAGCAGTGGAATGTATCTTTTCAGAATACAGAACAATCGCTGATTGTGGCTGCAAAACGCGCCAAACAAGAAATTTTGGAAGGTAAAGCACAGCCATTAGATATTGATATAGGTTTGGAAATACCAACACTAGCCGACTATCCCAGCCGCCGAGAATTTATGCAATTGCCGCTAGAAGAGAGGCGAAGTATTCTAGCAAAACAAGCTGAGGCAATGTTGCCACATTATCAGGAAGATAGAGAATGGCAAGAATTAAAAGCAGGAGATTTAATTGACTGCTAACTCTCCTTCTCCTAAATGGGGTGATATTTGGTTGACTAATTTTGATCCAACAGTGGGAGCCGAAATTAAAAAAATCCGTCCGGCTGTAGTAGAGTATGAGTAGTTACTTATTAAGGGCGATCGCAGTAGCTCGATCGATTAACCAGCAACTATCGGAGTGTTTGATTTATGCTAATTGAGAAGATCGTTCAAGAACTACAAGACATTCCCGAAGACAAACTTGCAGAAATCTATGACTTGATTCACTACTTTCGCCTCGGATTAGGACGAGAACAGCCACAGCCTCGCAGGCCTGGTTTACTGACAGGAAAACTGGGTGATACTTTTTTTGAGCCCCTACCATTCGAGGAACTCGAACAATGGGAATAAGCTATCTCATTGACACCCACGAATCAAGAGCATGAGCATGGAAAGGGCGATTCCCTACGGGATAGCTCCGCTTCACGCACTTTTGGGAATAAGGGCGAGCTCACTTTTTAGCGCTCGCATACGAAAGAGAGTTAATGGGGATGGGATAAGGGCGATCGGGCTTCAGGAAAATAAGGGCGATCGCTGACTTACAACTTAGCATTCCCAGGTTACGGAGTCAGAAGGCAACTATGGTTTAGCAGCTTCAACCACATCCTTAACCATTGTAATTGCCTCTTTGATTGTCATTTGACCGCTTTCTACGGCCCTAATTAAATCCTGAGCGTCTTTCGGGCTAATTAAATTGAGCCTGACGGGTTCTTTCAACGAAACAATAAATTTAGTTTTATCGCTGTCTTGCAGGTTAGAGGCTTTTTCTTTGGCTTCAATATCTCTTAGCTGTTCTTTTAAGTTTTTAAGTATTTCTGCTTTTTTTCCCTGGTCAGAAGTGCCATCAAATAACATTCGTTTTACCCCTACAAGAGCAGCAGCACCTAAAGCTGCACCGCCAACAACTAATCCTACGGGAGGTGCAACGACCCACAACCCCAATAGAACTGGTACACCACCGAAAGCTGCCACCGCCGCACCAGCACCGGCAGCCCCCACCACACCAATGCCAATATCTGCTAAAATCCCTAATTTATCATGTGGGTTTTTTTCCAGTTGCTCTATTGACTTCAGAATTTGCTCTTTGGTTGGTGTTTTATTTGCCGACATATTCGACCTCAATTTTTTTGCTAATTTTGGCAGTTAAGCAGTGATGACGTTGCGGAAAATCGTATTGAAAACGTCTATCAGCAGTTGAAAAAATGCTTTGGCAATCTCAATAATGCTTTGAGCAATTCCAATAATTCCATCATCAGACACCTCTTTGCCTTGGGCGCGTTGATCGAGTCGGTGGCCGGCTATTGCACCAATTGGGATACCCAGCACTGTTGCCAAAGGTGCTAATAAGGGGCCGACAAATGGTATCGAATTTGCCAAAATTCCTACAACGACGCCAACAGCAGCCCCGATCGCTAAATTAGGATGTGCTTTGACAAATTCTATGATTTTAATGAGGAGAATTTTGCCGATGAGTAAAACTTTGTTACCAGCTTTTTTCGTGTATGTGGCAAGTTCATGCAGCCGGATCGAGACTTCATGCGGCAAGCCGGTATCATTTAACCACACATACAAGTCGCTGCTACTCATTGCATCAGCATCGACTTGCCAGAGAGCCATTTTTAAATTAGCTTGAGGTAGGGATAATGCACTAGACATGATTTTTTATCCTATTGTAAATTACAAAATTTTTCCGAACATTTCACGAGTCTCAAAGCCCCTAATTTAATTTTAAGTTAATTTTTATGTAGTGTAAAGTAGGATAATGTCACAAATTGCCAGTAGTTGATAAAATTAGCTAGCGGTTCAAAGTCATATTTTGCCCTCCTTAGTCAGAAAAAGTCAGAAAAAGTCTGATAGAATAGATAAAACCTCCTACACCTACCCAATCAATGGATGTTCAAGAACTCTTAAAGTTTGCGGATGGCTTGGTGTTCACTAAGATCGGCAAACACCTAGACGATCTGCAACAGGCAGTAGTACGGGGAACTTGGCAAGGTAAAAGATACTCCGAAATTTCCAAAGAGGTTCATTGTACTGAACGCCATGTCAGAAATGTTGCCTCAAAGTTATGGCAAACTCTTTCAGAAATATTAGATGAAGATGTAATGAAATCAAATTTGCGCTCCACAATGGAGAGGTATGAATTTTCTAAAATTTCAAATTCTGGTTATTTTAACCTTGTCCACAAAGGGAATATAAACGTTTGCACAGAAACGCCACACCCTCCAACAACTCCCCAAAACTCACCCCCAACACAAACCTCAACTGAAGACGACACCCAAGAGAAACCGCGACTCGATTTAAGAGACGCACCAGAGCTCAGAACCTTCTACAACTACCCCAACTCACCCCTCACCACCCTCGAAAACTCGATCGCCCGCCAAAACTGCCGCCTCCTCACCATCACAGGCATGGCAGGCACCGGCAAAAGCGCGATCGCCCGTAACCTCATCCCCCAAATTCAATCTCAGTTCGATCGCATCATCTGGCTCAGTCTCCGCACCTCCCCACCCCTCGAAACCACCCTCAAAACCCTCATTCAATTTCTCTCAAATCAACCAGAAATTAACATACCCGCCAACACCGACACTCAATTGTCAATCCTCATAGAAACATTGCGCGAAAATCGTTGCCTGATCGTACTCGATGACGTGCAGCAAATTCTCAGCAGCGGGCAACTTGCAGGAAATTATAAACCCGGATATGAAAACTACGGAACCCTATTTAAACTCATCGGCGAAATTCCCCACAATAGCTGCTTAATTCTCAATAGTTGGGAACCTCCCTCAGACATCCTCACCTTCACCGACGATAATTCAGCAGTATGTTTATTGCAGTTAACAGGTTTAGGTGAAGCCGCCACCGAAATTCTGAGAGAAAAAGGTTTATTAGATGAAGAACACTGGCCAGAATTGATTGAGCTTTATCAAGGCAATCCCCTCTGGTTGAAATTAGTCGCTCAAACTATTAACAACTTATTTAACGGCAGAGTTTCTCAATATTTAAGTTATCAACCAGTATTTTTAGGTGACGAATTGACACCGATATTGCAGCAGCACTATCAGCGGTTGTCGGAAATAGAAAAACAGGCGATTTCGCAACTTAGCAATGAAATCGAGCCTGTTTCGTTTACCCAATGGATGGCAAAATGTCAAGGCTCACAAGGCGAATTATGTAAAGCTATTCAATCTTTAGCCCGACGGGGAATGATCGAAAAATTGAGCTATGAATCTGAAACAGTTTTCACGATTCCACCTGTGTTAAAACAGTATGTTAAAATGGTTGCAGAATAGTCTTAAATATCTAGCTAAATGAGATAAAACAATGACCGCAACTCCTACCCAACCTAAGCAGATGCTCAGTTTCGAGCAATTTGTAAAGCAACTTCCCGATGAAGAGGGCCGCTATGAACTTGTGAATGGAGAAATTGTGAAAATATTACCAATCAGACTGCATGAGGATGTTGCCGATTTTCTAATCAAACAATTTGATAGAGAGGTCGATCGCGTCCCCCTCAATTACAGGGTATCTGGCAGATTTATGCTGAGGACATTAACCCCGAATGGTAAAGAACAAGGCCGCCATCCTGATGTTACAGTAGTAGACAAAACCCTCTGGGAATCGCAGCCCTTCGCCTATTCAGCCCTAACTGAACCACCACAATTAGTTGTAGAAGTTGTCTCAACAAATTGGGAAGATGATTATATCGACAAGCTGGATGAATATCAGCGGCTGGGAATTCCTGAATATTGGATTGTCGATTATTTAGCTTTGGGAAGCAGAAACTATTTGGGCAACCCGAAAGAACCGACTGTTTTTGTTTATCTGCTTGATGAAAATAGGGTTTATCAAATGACTGCTTACCGAGGCACTGAGCGAATTATATCTAGAACTTTCCCAGAATTAGCGCTGACAGCAGAGCAAGTGTTAGATGTATGATATCAAATCCAGCTTAAATATCGGTTTATCTCTTAGTCTCGCGTTGCGCGGACTTCGTTTCTGTAGACGCGGTTTCAACCGCCCAAATAATTATTTCTGAACAGGCTTTTCGGCCTGTTCCACCAGAAAATTTACTCTTTGTGGAACAGGCCGGAAAGCCTGTTTAAAATTACGATCGCATCGCCGCCTTTTGCTCGGCCTTCAAATCGCGGTTGCTAGCAGCAGCCAACTCCGCATCCAACAGCGTCTTACCAGTCGCCGCCAAATACACATCGTCCAAACTCGGCCGAGATTGAGCAATCCCAAACGCAGGCAATCCCGCATCTTTCAAAGCTTGCTGAATGCTCACCAGCGCATCGCTTTGGGCACTCACTACCAAATTGAGAGAATTTCCTTGAGCGCTGTTGATAATTACTTCCTGTACAAAAGGCAGAGATTGCATTAAAGCTTGGGCTTTTTGGGCTTCTTCGATCGGCGAAAACTCCCGAATCCGCAAAGTCACCCGATCGCCCCCAACCCGATTTTTCAACTCCTGCGGCGTGCCCTGTGCAATCACCGTACCCTTGTCAATAATCGCCACGCGATCGGCCAAAGCGTCAACTTCTTCGAGATAGTGACTCGTAATCAAAACCGTCGTACCTTCCTCCCGCAAGCGCCGCAGGAAATCCCACACCACCACCCGACTTTCAATATCGAGCCCCACAGTCGGTTCGTCTAACACCAAAACATCCGGCTGGTGAAGCAACCCAGCAGCCAAATCCAAGCGCTTGCGGATACCGCCAGAATACGTACCCGTCTTTTTATTTTCCCACTCCTCCAAACCGAGGAGTTTCACCATTTCGTCAATCCGCCCTTTAATTGTATTGCGGGGTAAATGGTAAAGGGCTGCTTGCAGTTGCAGGAGTTCCCGGCCCGTCAACACCTTATCCAGAGCAACTTCTTGGGCGACATAGCCGAGTCTTTGTCTGGCAATTCTTGGCTGGCTGACTGCAGAAATGCCAGACACTTCAATGCGTCCGCTGTCTGGCGATGTTAAAGTACAAAGTACCCGCAGGGTAGTGGTTTTACCAGCACCGTTGGGCCCTAGCAAACCAAATATTTCCCCCGGTTCTACCTTGAAGGAAACATCTTTAACGGCTTCTACAGTGCCGTAGCGTTTCTGAAGATTTTCAATTAAAACGGCGGGAGCCATATATTTTAAGGATGAACTGGTTGTTAATATTTTGACACTTCTGGGCTTGATTTGCCGGAATCTCGAAATTCAAAGCCCAAGTCTCCATAGAAACCGGGTTTTTTGGCGAACCCGCGCATCTCAACCTTTAATCCCTCTCCACAACCCAATTTGTTTAAGATTGATGCGCCGAGGCAGAAACCGGGTTTTTTTAACGAACCCGCGCATCTCAACCTTTAATCCCTGTCCAAAACCCGGTTTCTTTAATATTGATGCGCCAGTTCTGATTTCTTTTCTCGGTTATTGATGTTTTTATCATAAAAAATGGAGTTAACTATAACTTCTTATACCATTTTTATAAAGTTATGATAGATTTATAAAAAGTCAAGGAGAACATTAAAATGTCTGGTCTTCCTCATATAAAGATTGCCGAATCTGTAGAAGTATTGCTAAAGATTAGGAAGCAACAAAAAAGAATTTTAGCATATGATAAAGTTCAAAGGCTTTATTTCAATCAAAAAAAGTAGAAACAGTCCGAGAAGTATCGTCGGTTTTGGGTAAAAGTGAAACCACAATTCATCGCTGGCTCTTTCAATATAAAGAGGGTGGTCTGGAAAACTTGTTAAAAAATCGGCATATTTTTGGCAGACCCAAGAATTTTTCAGTTGACGTAGCGGCTGCATTACAACAAGAATTGAGAGACCCCGAAGGATTTTTCAGTTATAAAGAAGCTCATCTCTGGCTCAGGTTGATCGAAGAGATACCTTGTTTAAAGGGGAGTTTAAAAGTAAATTAAAAATCCCAATACCCCGCAGTAGGGAACAAAAGACAACGGCAATCAATGAATTCAATAATAGCCTACCTTAACAAATCAAAGCCTTGCTGGATCGAAATCCTGACCAAGTAAAGAAATACAAGAAAGTTCTGTTTTGGTGTAGTGACGAAACTCGATTAGGACTACATACAATTCAGAGACGAAGGATAACACTACGGGGTGTAAAGCCCGTAGGAGAACCTCAAGGAAAATTTAAATGTTTCTGGCATTAGGTCGCCGTATCCCCATCTACGGGAATAAGTTTTTTTTGGGAGTTTTCCCCTTGAGATAAAGTTTGTTTTCAAGCATATTTGCAACAATTTTAGCTTGAATATCCCGATGAATTGCATATTATTCAAGTCGATAATGCTCCCGGTCATCTTTTAAGCACATCTGAATTGCCAGACAATATTATTTTACTATTTCAGCCTCCTCATTGTCCTGAAGTAAATCCAACAGAAAGAGTGTGGGAATACATCAAAGAATTTTAAGCGAAAGTTAGTTTTTAGTAATCTTGACGAACTCCGCGTAAAAGTTCAGGAAATCTTAGCATCTTTAACGAATTATGTCATTGGTTTTCTCACAGGATGGTCTTGGATTTTACATTCTTTATCTCTAGCACATCTTTAAAAAAATGGTATTAGTTTGGCATGGCAAGTAAGGAAGGAAGAGCCTAAACAACTTCTGCTTGGGGATGAGAAGAAACCGGGAAAAAGCCTCCTTCGCGCATTTCTTGAATACTCTCTTTAACGGCCTGAATGATGCGATCGATGTCTTCATTAGTGTGAGCGGTGGAGAGAAAGCAGCTACGACCTTCGCCTATGAAAATACGCTTTTCAAGTAAGTGAAAAAGTAGCGGATCTATCTCAACCGAGGCAGCAGCGCGAAATTGCGATCCGAAATTTACAAGCCAGACAGAGACTTCATTTTCTTTGAAATAAGCATTCAGGGTTTCAACTAGGTGTGAAGTGCGCTGATTCAACTGCTGCTGAAGGGCTGGGCCTTGACTTTTAAGATAGCGCAGCACGGAACGCGCAGCAGCCAGAGCAAGTGGGTGCTTGCAAAAAGTGCCGGCAAAAATTGTTGTTTTTACCTGGGGGGAGGAATCATCGCCGTAGTTCCACAAACCGCCGTCAATTTTATCCATATAAGCAGCTTTTCCAGCGATAATTCCAATGGGCATACCGCCCCCGACAATTTTACCGTAAGTTGCAATATCTGCCTCAATGCCAAACCACCCCTGCGCCCCGCCTTGATGAATTCGGAAACCAGTAACCATTTCATCAAAAATCAGCGCAATTTCTGATTCTTTTGTTAATTGTCTGAGTTGGTGGAGAAATTCTTTGGGTTGTAAATCGAGACGGCGGCTTTGCACCGGCTCCACGAGAACCGCCGCTAATTCGTGCTGATGAGCTTTGATAATTTCCAGCGCGTGAGGGCTGCCGTAATCCAAAACTAAAACATCTTCAATAAAATTAGCGAGAATTCCTGGCGCTTTTGGAATGGTGCATAAATCGCCATCGATCTTTTTTAGAACTGCGAGAGTTCCGTCAAAATGACCGTGATAAGAACCAGAAAATAAAGCAATTTTATTGCGTTTAGTTGCCGCTCTAGCTAATCGTAAAGCTGCCATCACCGCTTCCGTGCCCGTATTAGAAAAAGCGACGCGCTCCATTCCCGTTAATTCGCAGATTAATTCCGCAACTTCTCCGGCAATTTCTGCTTGAGGGCCAATTTGTACACCGCGATCGAGTTGCTCTAATAGGGCTTCTTTAATAAAGGTCGGATTATGACCGAAAAGATTGATGCCAAATCCCATCGTGATATCGATGTATTCGTTGCCATCAACATCCCATATTTTAGAGCCAAGCGAGCGATCGGCGACAATGGGATAAAACATCTCCTTAACGGGAAGGCGAAACCCATCAGAAGCCCGATTATCAGCCAGAACCGGACGGTATTTTTGCGCGAAATTCTTAGATGTCTTTGTGCGATCGGTGTAGCGCTCTATGAGCGCTTTCATGTGTCTTTGCTGCAATTCGTTCATTTTGAAGTCTCCAGAGATTGAGGGAGGTAGGGACGCAATGCTTTGCGCCCTTATAGGTTTTAATTGTGGCTACCTATCAAGCCACAATCGGCGAGATAGGAAAGGTAAGTGCGAAACAGATTCGCATCTGCTTGCGGACAGGTGATGGCAGTGGTAGCAAGTCCATCTAGTGTATTTTTGCAATCGAACTGTAGCGTTCCTGATTGTGACATTTCCGTTTCAGAAACTTTTTCTGAAAAAAGACCGACAAGCGGGTACAAAGCATTTTCTGGAGAATTTCCAGCCCGATTCACAATTTCTGATTGCCAAGTCTCATAACAAACCCGCTCGATTGGATAACCGCTTGAGCGAATCCAGCCCACCAATTCACTTAGGTAGAAAGAATGAGGGTTGACTAAGTGAAAATTTTTCCCGATCGATGCTTTTTGCCTCGACAAGTGAACGATCGCTCGGCTCACATAGTCCACTGGCGCTACATTCATCATCCAGTTTCCGTCTGGTACGCATCCTAATTGCACGCAACCGGCAAGCAATCGGTACAGTGAATCGCTGGAATTACAAGCACCCGTTTGGCTGTGTCCTGAAATGCGTCCTGGTCGGTAAATGCTAACAGGAATTCCGCGATAGCGCGCGATTTCAACTAACTTTTCTGCTACCCATTTACTCTGGGGGTAAGCGCCTTTGAGAACTTCTCCCGGCGTTAGTTCGTCTTGCTCTCCCACAACCTTCACCCCAGATTCCCCCGCTGATGAGAAAACGGATATAGTAGAAACAAAATGCACGGGTTTGAGCTTAATTTGACTCGCCAGTCGCAGAATTTCTTGAGTTCCCAAAACATTAGAAAGCTTGAGAACCGAATAGGGATAAGTGAACTTGACAAACGCGCCATTGTGATAAATGACATCAATTTGGCTTGCCAATTCTCGAAACTGCTCCTCTGAAAGCCCCAAAAGTGGCTGAGCTAAATCTCCTGCAATCGGGATAATTCGGTAGTGAAGATGCTCGTCGCAAATCGAATAATATTCAAGGCTACTTTGGATGCGCTTCTTGGCTGATTCAGCATTGTCCGAGCGTACCAAGCAATAAATTTGTGCTTGAGTTTGTAGCAGTAATTCGCGGAGTAAAAAGGCTCCCAGAAAGCCTGTTGCTCCCGTTAACAAGATACGAGTGGGTTCAGCCGTCGGCTCAAAAATTGCAGTTTCAGGGCGGATGACTGGGTCTAGGATAGCTTCAGCATTAATATCGAAATTCGAGGGGCGATCGCCCGCTGTGTTGCCCCCTTGTTGCATTTCGATTTTTTCAGCTAAACCCGCTACAGTAGGAGCTTCAAACAAAACGCGCAAAGGCAATTCCACCTGAAAAGATTCTCGCACTTTGGCTAACAACTGAGTAATCAGTAATGAGTGTCCCCCCAAGTCAAAGAAATTATCGTGAATTCCTACCTTTTTAAGGTTGAGAAGCTGGCTCCAAATTCCGGCAAGAATCTCCTCACCGGGAGTGCGAGGGCCTACAAACGTATCTGTAAAATTGGCTGCTATGGACGGTGCAGGAAGCGCTTGAGGGTCTATTTTGCCATTGGGAGTCAGTGGCAGCGCTTTCAGAACCACAAAAGCAGAAGGTATCATGTATTCGGGCAGTTGTTCTTTGAGGAATGAACGGAGGTTTTCAATCAGTTGTGAGTCCTGAAGGCTGAGTTTTGAGTGAGCAACGATATAGGCGACTAAACGCTGATTTCCCGGTTCATTTTCCTGAAGTACAACGACTGCCTCGCGTACAGAGGGATGATGAGACAGCCCCGCCTCAATTTCCCCCAATTCAATGCGGAAACCTCGCAGCTTTACTTGGCGATCGACGCGATCGATAAATTCTATATTTCCGTCTGGCAAATAGCGAGCTAAGTCGCCAGTTTTGTAAAGTCGAGTTTTCGGTTCCTGAGTCAATGAATTGCAAAGGAATTTTTCTGCGGTGAGTTCTGGTTGGTTTAGATAGCCGCGAGCCAATCCCGCACCAGCAATATATAATTCACCGGCCACCCCTACAGGAACCGGCTGCAAGTGCGAATCGAGCAAATAAATCTGCGTGTTGGGTAGCGGGCGACCTAAAGGAACTGTCTGGGAAATGCGATCGCCTTGCATTTTTACCTGATAAGTCAGCACGCCTACAGTTGTTTCTGTCGGCCCGTAATGGTTGAATATCGAGCAGTCTGGATTGTATTTCTGAATTGTTTCAATTAAATTCCACATCAAAGGCTCACCGCCGAGAATTAATCGCTTTTTCGGTAAGATTTGCGAGGCGTTAGAATCGCTCAACAAAGCTTTTAAGTGAGAGGGAACAATTTTAAGGCAGTCGATAGAATGTTGCTGAAAATAAGCCGCAATTGCTTGAGGATCTGTTGCGCGTTCTTGGGAGATGATGTGGAGGCATCCACCCGAACACAAAGCGGGGAAAATAACAGTGTGTCCTAAGTCTGCTGCGAAGGTGGAAACCGTAGCATAATTTGCACCTGATGGCAGGTTTAATTTTTCCTGAATGCCGTGCAGGTAATTGAGCAGTTGACGGTGTTCAATGGCGACTCCTTTGGGTGTGCCGGTGGAACCGGAAGTGTAAATGACATAAGCTAAATTTTCAGGAGAGAGAGGGGGAGAGGGAGAGGGGGAGACAGAGGGAATTTCTGCGTCTAAGCAGACGATCTGTGCTTGAGTTTCAGGCAAATTTTTGAGGAGATGCTGTTGGGTTAACAGCACTGGAGTCCGAGCATTTTGCAACATCAATGCTAGGCGCTCTTTGGGCATGGCTGGGTCGATCGGTAGGTAGGCGCCACCTGCTTTGAGGATGCCTAGAATTCCAGCGATCGCCTCTAAAGAGCGATCGACGCAAATGCCGACAATCGCCTCTGGTTTTATGCCTAATTGTTGCAAATAATGGGCGATTTGGTTAACGCGGGCGTTGAGTTCGCTGTAGGTAATTTGCTGATTTTCACAAACAGCAGCTATCCGGTTCGGCGATCGCTCTGCTTGTTCCTCAAATAGGTGGTGAACGCACTTATCGAGCTGGTAATCTGCTGTTGTGCTGTTGAATTCTACTAATAATTGATGTCGGGCGCGATCGCTCAGCATTTCCAGATCCCTGATTGCGGTTTGTGGGTTGCTGGCTGCACTTTGCACTAAGGCGTAAAATTGCTCTGCCAAGCACCGGATACTTTTGTCTGCAAGGAAGATAGGATCGTAGTGAAACTCAGCGGCGAGCGAGTCATTTTGGCGGTGGCAAGAGAGTTTAACTTTGAAGCGATCGCCGCACGCATACTGCTTGTCAATTGAAAAAAATACGCCACTAGCCGAATGCTTTTCGAGCTGTTCCTCAAACTCGAAACCAAATGGAAAGCCGGAAGAGTTGCCTAAATATTCGTGGGAAAAATATTCTTGATACTTGTATGCCTCGCATTCTTCCTGCTGAATTTGCTGCCAGGTTTCCGCGAAGGAAAAGTTTTCTGTTAGTTGGCTCGACAGCGGTAAAAATTTGGCAAACAGCCCCAGCGCTGGCTCTAGTTCTTCGTATTTTCGACCGTCGAATGCCACGCCAACAGTGAGCTCTGATTGGCCAATCAGCCGCCAGAGCAAAATTTTCCAGCAAGCGAGCAAGAATGTAGAAAGTGAGGTGTTGTACTGGCGGGCGATCGCTTCCACTTTTTTTAGCAAAGCTAACTCTAACTTGAACTCAAAAGCTTGGGGAGTAAATTGAGATGGCGCGTTGATTAATCTATTTTCAAACGGCAACCTTAAACTCGCTAGCGCCGATAAATCTTGTCTAGTCCAGTATTCTTTGCCCTCCGCCGCTTCCTCATCTTCGAGCAATTCATTTTGCCATTCGGAAAATTGAACGTATTGTACAACTTCATCGGAAAGTTCTTCGCCGTGAAGGGAGGCAGCATAGCACTGGCTGAGTTCTCGAACCAGATTTTTTAGTGTGCGACTATCGGCGCACAGTGCTGGTAAACTGACTAACAAAATATGCCTCTCAGATGAAAGTGTAATTAAAGACAAGCGCCAAACAGGATTGCCCTCGAAGTTGAATAAAGCGCTCTTTTCTTGCTGAAAAATATCTTCAAGTTTGGCTTCTTGCTCCTGGAGAGTCACTTCACTCAAGTTAACCCAGTTCCACGAAACAAAGCTATGTTCGGAAATAACTTGTATAGGAATTTTTAGCCCTGGCCTTCGCTGAAAACTGGTTCGGATAATTTCGTGACGCTTACTCACTTTTTCTAAAGCTTTCTTTAGGTTATCAGTTTGAAGACTTCCCTCGATCAAAATAGCGGATTGAATGCGATAAGCCGGGCTGTCTTGCTGCAACATCCACAGATATTTTTGCTGGGGTGAAAGCCGAAATCCATTAATTGTTTGCATTGTTTTTATTTCTCAAAGCACTACTTTATTCTCGTTTCCAGGTTCTGCGTGGCAGAGATGAGAGGGAATTAAATTCCTAATTCAGGAATCATTTCGCCCATCGCTACAACAATTTTTCGCGAACCGATAAATGGATTGCGACTGTGAGCGACAAGCATATTATCTAGCATTAAGATGTCTCCTGCTTGCCAGGGAAAACTAACAGCAGCTTGCGCGTACACTGCTTGAATTTCTTCCATTACCGAATCTTCAATAGGAGTGCCGTCACCGTAATAGACATTGCGGGGGAGATTCTCTTCTCCAAAAACAGAGAGCAAGGAAGCGCGGGTTGCCGCATCTAAGCAGGAAATGTGGTGCAAGGGAAGTTGGTTAAAAAATACCATCTCTCCAGTTTTTTGGTGCTTGGCAATTGCGGGGCGAATTTTGCGAGTTCTCAAATTATTTCCTGCTTTCCACTCAAATTTCATCCCAGCTTGCCGGCAGTATTCCTCAACCACCGATTTGTCTTCCGTTTTGAAAAAATCTTTCCAGCTTACATCCAGTCCGTCTGTGTAGTTACGGACGTACATAATTTGCTTTTGGGCAAATTTTTCTCTGAGTTTCGGGTCTAGCAACTGGTAAATTTTACGGCAGTCAACAATCGGCGTTTCTCCGCCTTGTTGCGCTGGCTGAACGCAGAAAAACCAGATTTTCATCGGCCAGCGGTGCAGGTGCGAACTCTCGCTGTGAAACAAGATAGCTTGATCTGCGGGGTAAGGAGTTGAACCGTAAACTTTTGGGCTAACTCCTTCCCGGGGCAAATCCCCGTACTCCCCAAATAATTCAGGACAAATTGCGTGAGCAAACTGCTCGAAAGCAGAAACCACAGGCTCAATGAATCCTCGAAACAGAATTGCTCCGTGCTGTAGCAATTTTGCTTCTATCAATTCGCGGTTGTTCTTTGCCCAGTCTGCAAGATCGACATTGTTAATAGCGGGTTTGATGACTAAGGGGAATAGTTCCCCAGGCTGGAGAAGCTCGGTTTTTATCAATTCGCCTTCAGGCAGAGCAACCTCTTTCGGTTTAATGCTCTTAAACTTGCTAAAATTTAGTTTTTCGCGCTTTAGTTCTTGCATGGTTTGTTTTTGTTTTTCAGCTTCCGTGAGAATTTCCAAGTTTTTTAACCGAGTTTCTGGCTGCGCTACAATGCTGCTGAGGAGGGTTTCAAAGCGATTTGACATTTGCTCGATGGTGGCGCAGTCGAAAAGACCTGCATTATATTTCCAACTACCGGCAATTCCCCGCTCGGTTTCCCCCACGAAGAGAACTAAATCAAATTTGGCAATTTCGCTGTCAACTTCTATGGGAGTCAAAGTTAAATTGCCCAGCTTTAAAGCAGGCATCGGCATATTTTGCATGACGAATAAAACTTGAAAGATTGGTGTCTGATTTAGACTGCGATCGGGGCGCAATTCCTCCACTAATTTGTCGAAGGGTAAATCTTGATGAGCGTAGGCTTTTAAAGTGACTTCGCGCACCCTTGCGAGCAATTCGCAAAAAGTGGGATTGCCACTCAAATCAGTCCGCAAAACGAGGATATTGACAAAGAAGCCTATTAAAGCTTCTGTCTCAATTTGGGTGCGATTTGCCAGGTCTGTGCCGACAATGATGTCATCCTGATTTGTATAGCGATATAGCAGCGTTTCTAAAGCGGCTAGCATCGTCATAAATAGGGTGGCATTTTCTTGACGACTCAGCTTATTGAGGGCTTGCGAAAGGGTTGGGGAAAGCTGGAACGGTTGAAGGGCAGCCCGATAGGTAGAAACATTAGAGCGCGGTTGTTTGGTAGGCAGTTGCAGCACTGGCAAAGGATTGCCTAAGTGTTGCTTCCAATAGGCAAGTTTTGTTTCTAAAACTTCCCCAGAAAGCCAGTTTCGCTGCCAGACGGCATAATCGACGTATTGAAGGGGAAGTTCGGAAAGTGGGGAAGCTTTGCCAGCACAAAAAGCTTCGTAGAGTGCAGCCATTTCCCGCACTATTACCCCTAGGGACCAGCCATCTGCAACGATGTGATGAATGGTTAGCAATAATATAGATTCTGTCTCGTTTAACTGTAGCAAAGTGACGCGCATTAATGGCCATTTTGCTAAGTCAAAAGGTTGTCGCGCTTCTTCAAGAGCGAGTCGCATCGCTTCGGTTTCCCGCTGCGAGTGAGGGAATTCCTGCAAATCTATGACTGAAAGCGCGAAAGTCGGGGAGGAAATAATCGTTTGAATCGATCGCCCTTCCACTGTGTTAAAAATTGTCCGCAAGGCTTCGTGGCGATCGATAATTGTTTGGAAACTGCGCTGTAATGCTGTCACGTCGATCGCACCTTTCAAGCGCACGGCGGCTGGAATATTGTACGCTGGATCGCCCGGTTGCAATTGATCGACGAACCAGAGCCGCTGTTGTGCAAAGGAAAGGGGCAATTCTCCCTCCCGCGATGCGCGATCGATGGGGGGTGCTTTCAGTGTTTGCTCGGCGCGATATTGCAAGAGGCTTTCGGTGACAGTTGCGACGGTAGGCGATTCAAAAAGAGAGCGCAAAGGTACTTCAACTTGAAAAGCTTCTCGCAGGCGGGCGATCGCCTGAGTAGCCAGCAATGAATGACCTCCTAATTCAAAGAAGTTATCGTGAATGCCAACTCGCTCTAAACCGAGAACTTCCGCCCAAATTTCTGCTATTAATTGCTCCTCGGGAGTTCGAGGATCGGTAAAATTGCTCTCGAATTCCGCTGTGTTTGTGTCAGGTGCTCTTAGCGATCGCCGATCGATTTTTCCATTAGGCGTTAAAGGCATGGCTTCCAGCAGCACAAACGCTGACGGTATCATGTACTGCGGCAGTTTTTGTTTGAGAAAGACGCGCAAGTGATTAATAAATTCTGAATTCGTAGGAGCAGTGTCCCCCTGTCCGCCCCGGAGTGCTGAGTTAACAACGATATAAGCTACTAAACGCTTGTCGCCCGGATTGTCCTCTCGAACGAGTGCGATCGCTTCTCGCACGGCTGGGTATTGGCTGAGTACCGCTTCAATTTCGCCTAATTCGATGCGAAATCCGCGAACTTTCACCTGGTGGTCGCTGCGCCCCATAAATTCAATGTTTCCATCTGGGAGATAGCGAGCCAAGTCCCCGGTTTTATAGAGGCGTTCTGAAAGAATAAACGATGAAGAATTAAGGATGAATGAAGCATAAATTTCGTTCTTTGTAAAGGGGTTAGAAATAAACTTTTCTGCGGTTAGTTCCGGTCGGTTTAGGTAGCCTCTAGATAAGCCGGCACCGCCGATGTGCAGTTCGCCAAATACGCCAACGGGAACCGGCATTAAATAGCGGTCTAATATGAAAATTTGAGTGTTAGCGATCGGGCGACCGATGGAAACTGATTCATCTTTGCGATCGACCTGATAGAGAGTTGACCAGATAGTGGTTTCTGTAGGGCCGTATAAATTCCACACAGCAGCGCCACGCAAAAGCAACTGATTGGCGAGCTGTCGGGGTAAAGCTTCTCCCCCGCACAGTATTTTTAATTGATTGTTTCCCGGCCATCCTGCTGCTAAAAGCATTTTCCAACTGGCTGGAGTAGCTTGCATAATGCTTGTGCCAGAATTTGTTAATGTTTCTAACAGCTTTTCCCCGTTAGATGTTACTTCTCGGCTGGCTACAACGACGCGAGAACCTGTTGTAATAGGCAGGAACAGTTCCAGCGCTGCAATGTCAAAAGATAAGGATGTTACTGCTAGCCAAACATCGCCGTCTGCGATCGCGAGTTGTTGGCGCATAGAACTCAAGAAGTTAACGGCAGAGGCGTGGGAAATTTGCACTCCTTTGGGTTGACCTGTTGAGCCTGAAGTATAGATGACATAGGCTAAATTTGAGGAATTTTGTAAACCCACGACTGGCTCGTCGCAGCTCGATAGGCTTTCCCAATCTCCATCCATAAACACGATGGAGGCGGTGTTTTTTGGCAGGGTTTCTAATAGTTTTTGCTGAGTGAGTAATACTGAAATTTGCGCGTCTTCCAGCATGAATGCAAGGCGCTCTGGCGGATATGCTGGATCGAGGGGAACGTAAGCACCACCGGCTTTGAGGATGCCGAGAAGCCCTACCACCATGTCTAGGGAGCGATCGACATAAATTCCTACCAAAAATTCTGGATTGACACCAATTTTTTGCAAGTAACTTGCGAGGTTATTTGCTTTTTTGTTCAGATCCCGGTAAGTCAGATATTCATTTTCAAAGACGACAGCGATCGCATCTGGTGTCAGTTCTGCCTGGGCTTCAAATAGTTCATGTATGCACTTATCTTGCGGAAAATTAGATTGAGTATTGTTCCACTCGAACAGCAGTTGCTGCTGTTCAGGTTTTGTCAAGATTGGCAAATTTGAAAGGCGCTGTTCGGGATTGGTAGCTATACTTTCTAGTAAGGTAATAAAATGTCCGGCTATCCGTCGTGCAGTGCTAGCGTCAAACAAATCTTCGCTATACTCAAGCGTTCCATTAATACCCTCTAATCCTTCCTCCAGGTCAAGCGCTAAATCAAATCTCGCGGTTTTTCGTTCTATTTCTAAATTGCTCAACATCACTCCTGGCAATTTTATCTGCGGTGTCCGAACATTTCGCAGAGAGAACAACACCTGAAATAGCGGATTATGACTTAAATCTCGTTCGTGGTGTAGGATTTCTACCAGTTTCTCGAATGGTAAATCCTGGTGGTTATACGCGCCGAGAGCTACTTCTCGCACGCTAGCCAGTAACTCTTTAAAAGTTGGGTTGCTCGACAGATTGGTTCGGAAAACTAAAGTGTTAGCAAATAAGCCAATTAATTCCTCGATTTCGCGTCGGTTGCGGTTAGCAATGGGGGAGCCGACCAAAATATCTTCTTGCCCGGTGTAGCGATAAAGTAATGTTTTAAACGCTGCCAATAGGGTCATAAATAAAGTAGCTTTTTCCCGCTGGCTCAATTGGACGATTTCCTCTGCGATTGCCTTGGGAATAGTAAATTTATGCACCGCACCTCGGAAGGTTTGTACTGCCGAGCGGGGGCGATCTGTTGGCAAATTTAGTACAGGAAGATTGCCTCCGAGCTGTTTTTTCCAGTAAGCAAGCTGCGTCTCTAAAACTTCTCCTTGCAACCACTGGCGCTGCCAACTTGCAAAGTCTGCGTACTGTACCGACAGTTCGGGAAGGGGAGAAGGTTTGCCAGTGCAAAAGGCTTGATAAAACGTGACCAGTTCCTGAATGAATATTCCCATTGACCAGGCATCGAAAATGATGTGGTGCGTACTCAATAGCAGCACCCAGTTTGAATCGCTCAATTGCAGCAATTTGGCACGCAATAAGGGTGCTTGTGACAAATCGAAAGCTTGCTTTGCTTCTGCGGCGATCAACCGTTCAACTTCGCGAGATCGTTCAGTTTCAGGAAGCGATCGCAAATCTATTTCTAAAATTTTCAATTCCAGATTTGAAGCGATCGCCTGAATGGGTTGCCCATTTATTGTCTTAAAAGCCGTTCGCAAAACTTCATGACGCTTGACAAGTTCGTTGAGACTGCGATCGAGGGATCTCGCGTCGAGTGTGCCCGTCAAACGCACGCCGGCGACGATGTGATAGGTAAAGTTGCCGGGATTTAGTTGCTCAAAAAACCACAACCGCTGTTGAGCAAATGACAGAGGAAAAGTGTTAGAATCTCGACTTTGAGGCAGAATTTTTGCTAGCGAAACGCTTTCTTTTTTATGGTTGAGTCGCTGCAACAGCAACTCGCGCTTTTGGGGAGAAAGACCCGCGATGCGTTCAATTAAATCACTCATTTGCTGACTCCTTGCTGGGCGAGAATTTCCTGAATTTGTGCTTCTGAAAGTTGATCGAGGTCTGCTAACACCCTCGCTAGCATTTCACTGTCTGTTTGTTCGACTTGCTTTTGCGCGATCGCTACAGCAAAATCGGCGACAGTCGCAGACTCAAATAAACGGTGCAAAGGCAAATCGACCTGAAATGCTTGGCGCACTCTGGAAATTACTTGAGTGGCTAATAGGGAATGCCCTCCTAATTCAAAAAAGTTGTCGTAAATACCGACTTTTTCAAGTTTGAGAACTTCAGCCCAGATAGCGGCTAAAACTTCCTCGATATTTGTGCGAGGCGCGACAAAGTTTTCTGTCAACTCCGGCCGCATTTCGTCAGGTTCTGGGAGCGATCGCCAATCGATCTTTCCGTTAGGAGTTAAAGGCAAACTTTTGAGCGTTACAAAAGCCCAAGGCACCATGTAATCAGGCAATTTTGGCGCTAAAAAACGGCGAATTTCGCTGCTGCTTGGTGCTTGTTTCTGATTAGAAACTAAATAAGCCACCAGGCGCTTTTCACCAGGCACATCTTCCCGCGCCACCACTACAGCCTGCGCGATATCTGGATGCTGCCCTAACGCTGCTTCAATTTCTCCCAATTCAATGCGGAAGCCCCGGATTTTTACTTGATTGTCAATTCGCCCGATGAATTCGATGTTTCCGTCTGGCAAATAACGAGCCAAATCACCCGTTTTATAAAGATGTGCCTGCGCGTCAAATGGATGGCGAATAAATTTTTCTGCGGTCAATTCGGGGCGGTTGAGATAGCCCCGCGCCAGACTGCTGCCGCCGATGTGCAGTTCCCCAGGTACGCCTACTGGCACTGGCTGCAAATGGGAATCCAGTAGATAAATCTGGGTATTTGCTAGAGGTTGGCCGAGTGGAACTGTCTCGGAAATTCCTTTCAATTCCTCGCCATACACTTGATAGGTGAGTACGCCCACCGTCGCTTCTGTTGGCCCGTAGTGATTGAAAATAAGGCAATCTGGATTGATTTTACGAATCTTTTCAATCAATTCCCAGCTTGCAGCTTCACCGCCTAAAATTAGCCGTCTTCGTGGCAAAATAGATTCGGCGACAGAAGAAGTTAAAAGAGCAGCAAGGTGCGAGGGAACAATCTTGAGGCAATCGATAGAATGGCGGCGGAAATATTGGGCCAGTGCTTCTGGATCGGTGGCGCGTTCTTGGGATACTATATGGAGGCATCCACCCGAACAAAGTGCCGGGAAAATCGCTGTGTTTCCTAAGTCTGCGGCGAAGGTAGAAACGGTGGCAAAACTAGCACCTGATGGCAGGTTTAATCTTTCCTCAATAGCGTACAGGTAATTGAGCAGTTGCCGGTGTTCGATCGCTACTCCTTTGGGCGTGCCAGTGGAACCGGAAGTATAGATGACGTAAGCTAAATTGTCGGCAGAAACACGGGGCGTGTAAGTGGTACAAAGTGTGGGAATTTCTGTATCGATGCAAACAATATTTGCGTGAGTTTTCGGCAAGCTTTCGACGAGTTTCTGTTGCGTTAGCAGCACCTGCACTCGGGCATCTTCTAGCATCAGTGCCTTGCGATCTGCTGGGGTTGCTGGATCTATGGGTAAATACGCGGCACCTGCTTTGAGAATGCCCAGAATTCCCACAATTGTTTCTAAAGAACGATCGGCGCAAATGCCGACAATTGCCTCTGGTTCAACTCCCAATTTTTGCAGGTGATGGGCGAGTTTATTGGCGCGATCGTTGAGTTCTCGGTAGGTGATTTGTTCGCTTTCAGAGACGACGGCAATGCTGTCTGGTGTGCGTTCTGCTTGTTCTTCAAAAAGCTGGTGAACGCACTTGTCTGTCGGGTAATCTTTCTGGGTTTGGTTGAACTCGACGAGAAGCTGGTGGCGATCGCGATCGCTCAGTATATTTAATTGACTGATGGGTATTTGTGGATTTTTTAAGGCACTTTCTAACACAGCCTGGAAGTGTTGTGACAAGCGCTTGACATCTTCAGCTTCAAATAAAGCCGGATCGTAGCGAAACTCGGCGATTAAGCAATTGTCTCGTGAAAGGCAGGAAAGTTTAAGTTTGAAGGGCTCTACACAGGCATCTTGCCGATCGAGGAAAAATGAAACGCCCGACTCGCCATATTTCTCTGGCTTTGTTTCATACTCAAAGCAGATGGGCAAAAAAGCGTTACTTTTATCGGATTCTAGAGTTTCTTCCCAGGTGAAATATTCTTGCCAAGTGTGAATATCTTTGAGATTTAGCTCAACTTGCTGCCAAATTTGGGCAAAACTGAATTCGTCTTGCAAGTCGCAATTTAGCGGTAAATAGGTACTCAACAGCCCCAGCGATCGCTCTAATTCTTCATATTTCCTGCCGTTTCCAGTTACGCCGACGATCGGGTTTGGCTGTCTGGTAAGCCGCCAAATTAAAATTTGCCAGCAAGTCAGCAGGAATGTAGAAATATCGCTTTGGTGTTTTTGGGCGATCGCTTCCAATCTGTTCAACAAATCACCCCGAATTTCCACCCTTTCTACTAGCGGCTGAAATTCCGAAGCGGAATTCTGCTTTTCCCAAGGAAGCGTTAAGCAATCCAAAGATTCAAGATGCAGTTTGCGCCAGTATTCTTTGCCAATTGCCGTTTCTTCTGATTCGAGTAGCTCATTTTGCCACTCAGCAATATCGGCATATTGCATTGACTCATCAGAGAATTCTTCCCCGCGCCCACAAGCTGAGTAGGAGAGACTGAGTTCGCGGGTGAAATTTTTCAGGGTGGCACTATCTGCAATTAAGGCAGAGAAGTTCGCCAGCAATAGGTGCTTGTTTTCCCCCAAAGTTACTAAAGAGAGATGCCAAAGTGGGCCGCGCTCAAAATCAAAAGCAAGCAGGTTTAGTTGCTGAAAAAGCGCTTCAATTTTAGCTTCTTGTTCTTCGGGAGACAAACAAATCAGATTGTATTCCGAGATAGGAATTTCACCAGTGCGGGCGATCGCTTGCAGGGGTAGTGTCATCCCAGGCAAGCAGTGAAAGCTAGTCCGCAGGATTTCGTGCCGATTCACGACATTTTGCAGCGCACTTTTAAGAATCTCGCGATCGAGGTTTCCTGTAATTAAAATTGCACCTCGAACGCGATAGATCTGTTTAGGATTATTTTGCTGTAATTCCCACAGATGCCGTTGCTGTGGAGAGAGTCTAAACCCTTCGATTGTTTCGTTTTGCATTTCTAAAGTTCCTTTAATAAGCCTAAATATCTTGACAGCTAAACGGTTCTGCCATCCCGACAACAACTCGACGCGAACCAGAGAATGGGGTACGTCCGTGCGCGGTTAGCATATTATCTAGCAGCAAGACATCTCCTTCTTCCCAAGGGAAAACAGTTGTTGCTTGCTGATAGCAGCGACGAATTTCGTCTAATATAAAATCTTCAATGGGCGAGCCATCGCCGTAATAAGCATTGCGGGGTAAATCTTCCTGCTTAAAAGAAGTTAAAAGCTCTTTGCGAACGACGGGTTCGAGATTGGAAATGTGGAAGAGGTGAGCTTGATTAAACCACACCATTTCCTGCGTTTTTGGGTGCCGGGCGACAGCTTGACATATTTGCCGAGTTCTCAAGCGATCGCCACTTTTCCATTCTAACTCAATTCCCGCTTTTTGGCAATACTCTTCTACCTCAATTTTGCGATCGGTATTGAAGACATTTTGCCAGGATAAATCTACGCCACCGCCGTAATTTCGCACATACATAACTTTTTTTTGGGCAAACTTTTCTCTAATCTTTGAATCCAGGCTTTCAAACACTTTGCGGCTGTTAGCGATCGGAGTTTCTCCTCCTTGTTCGGCTTTTTTAACGCAGAAAAAAGCAATTTTTAGCGGCCAATTTCGAGAATAAGCCATTTCATTGTGCAGTGGGATGAATTGCTCGGCAGGATACTCGGTGGAAGTGTAGATATTTCCGCTCACTTGGCTACGGGGAGTTGAGCGAAAAGAATATTCCAACAAGTTGCCAGCAAGAGTTTGAATAAACTGCTCGAAACCATTCACACCGCCGACTTCAAAGCCTCGGAAAAGTATTCCTCCATGCTTCCATAACTGTGTTTCAATTGATGAGCGATTGTTCTGTGCCCAACCCGCGAGATTTAATTTTTCTACTGTTGGCTGAACAACTAGAGGTAGAAGGTTTTCGGGCTGGAGATAGGCGGTTTTGACTAATTCCTCTGAGGACAGGCTGACGGCTTTTCGCCTAACTGCTCCTAACTTTTGGGAATTGAGATTTTTTGTTTCTGTATTTGTCATAGTTTTTGCAAAATTGGTGAAAATTTTATTCATTTTTCTAGAAGAAATATGAGAGATTGAGCCATCATGTAAAACTGTTCATAACTTTGCGTTTAGCCATTTTTAATTTGTTAATCCCGGAACTATGAATTTGTTTTTCCTGCTCGATTTGGTGCTGCCTTTCGACTTCGGCAAGAATTTTAGCCAAGTTGTCTATCTTGATATCTGGCTGGATGACTACCTGGTTGAGGAGGGTTTGGAAACCTCTCACCATTCGGGCAATAGTCGCAGCCTCAAATAAGTCGGTTTTGTACTCAAATAAGCCTTGAATTCCTTCTGAAACCTCCCAGAGAGTGAGGCTTAAGTCGTGTCTCGACATACCGACATCGAATTCCAGAATGCTCAAGGTCAAATCGCCTAATTTCAGGGGGGGTATGGGTGCATTCTGGAGAACAAACCACACTTGAAATAGCGGGTTATAGCTGAGATTTCGCTCCGGCTGCAATTCCACGACGAGCTTTTCAAAAGGGACATCGGGGTGAGCGTAAGCTGCTAAGGCTACCTCGCGTGTTCGACGGAGTAGTTCGCGGAAAGTTGGATTCCCTGCCGTGTCAATTCGCAGCACTAAAGTATTGACAAAAAATCCAATTAGTTCCTCTAATTCAATGCGGTTGCGATTGGCAATGGGAGAGCCAATAGCGAGGTTATCCTGCTTTATGTGGCAGTATAGCAAGGATTTAAATGCTGCCAACAACGTCATAAATAGGGTGACATCTTGTTGCTGGGTAAGCGTTTTCAGCCTTTCAGTTAAAGAAGCAGAAATTACAAAAGATTGCTGCGACCCTCGAAAAGTTTGCACGGGAGAGCGCTGCTTATCTGTTGATAGCACAGCTAAAGTGCCTCCCAATTGCTGTTTCCAATAAGCGAGCTGCTTTTCTAATTTCTCTCCCTGGAAATGCTGCCGCTGCCAACTGGCGAAGTCGGCATACTGCACGGAAAGTTCAGGCAGTGGAGAGGGTTTGTCAGTGGAAAAAGCTTCATAAAGTGCGGCCACTTCTCGCACCAACACCCCCATAGACCAACCATCAGAAATAATGTGGTGTATCGTCAGCAGCAACACATATTCTGCCGCACCAAGTTGCAGGAGAGTGGCCCGCAGTAAGGGCGAGCGCGTTAAGTCAAAGGGGCGTTGGGCTTCTTCAAGAGTACGCTGCTCAATTTCAGCTTGCTGCTCAGTTTCTGGTAAATGTTGCAAGTTTACCACCGACAAAGCGAAATTTAAGGAAGAAGAAATCTGTTGGACAGGTTGCTCGTCTATTTCTGCAAAAGCAGTCCGTAAAACTTCGTGACGCCGGACAATTTCATTGAGTGTTTGTTGCAGTGCTGACAAATTCAATTGCCCTTGCAAACGCACAGCAGCAGGAAGGTTGTAGGCGGGGTTTTCGGGAGACAATAGATCGAGAAACCACAGCCGTTGCTGGGCAAAAGAAAGGGGAGCCGTATGTTGCTGCGATCGCCTGGGAATACGCTTAGATTGCTCAGCCTGTACTGCCTCTTTGCCCAATGCTTTGAGGAGGAGCGCTCGCTTCTGCGGCGAGAGGTTTTTCAGTCGTTCTGAACGATTAGTAGACATCATAATTCACCTCCTCGCAGTGGTCGCTGTTTGTGATAGTTAAGGAAAGGTTTGCTGCTATTTTTAGCTGGTCGTTTAAAACAAAATCGATATCTGCTTCAGTGGTGAGGGGGTTGGCAAGGACGACTCGAAAAGCAACAATGGGAATGGTTTTGCCATAACAGGTGTTTTGCACGGTTGTTCGCGATACGAAGGTGTAACCGGCTCGCCGCTGGGCCTCTTGAAGGCTCTCGTTAAATTGATTAATGAAGTGGTTGTCTGGTTCGGTTAGTTGTTTTTGGGCTGCTTTTTCCCTGAATGTTTCTGGAATGTAGCGGTATAAAAGAATATTAATTTCTGGTTCAAGCAGCAATTCAAAGGCTGGATTTTTCCGAATTAAATTGGCCAAGTGCTGCGTTTTATGGATGCCTCCATCTATCAAAAACTCATAGCCTTGATGGCCGATGATATTCAACGCCGCTTGTAAGAACAAACTCGCACCTGGTCGAGAGCCTTCGAGAGAGCGCTTGCCTAGATCGATCGAGTCTTTTCGCACCGTGTAGGGTGCGTGTTTTTCAATAACTTTGGCGGTTTGGGGATTGCGGAATAAAACCAGACCGATTCCCATTGGCAAATACATTTGTTTGTGTCCATCTATGGTGACGGAATCTGCTAGTTGAATGCCTGCTAATTTGTGCCGGTGACGTTGGGAAAAAAGCACGGGGCCGCCCCAAGCGGCATCGACGTGAAAGTGAGCGTTTGCTTCTTGGGCGATCGCCGCTATTTCTGGAAGCGGATCGATACTTCCCGAATCGGTGCTGCCTGCAATACCGATAATTGCCAGAATGTGCAGATTGCGATCGCGACATTCGGCTACAGTTTGGCGCAGCGCTGCCAAATCCATGCGGTGATTGGCATCGGTGGGGACTTTTAGGAGATTGCGATCGCCAATGCCTAATAAACCGGCAGCCTTTTCAAAAGAATAGTGCATCAAATTGGAGCCGATGATCACCATTCCCCTGTAGCCGTAAAACTCTAAAGCTGCGTACAACCCTTCTTTTTCAATGCCACTAAAGTTATTTTTTGGCCCTAAAGAAGCGTTGCGAGCACACCACAAAGCTGTGATATTAGCTAGGGTGCCGCCCGTTGTCATGATACCGAGCGTGCTGTCATTTTTTTGAATGTGCTGGTTATAAAAATCCTCAGAAAAATCGTAAATTAATCGGTGCATCATTGCCAAAGTCTGGCGCTCGCAGGGGCTTAAAACTTTGGCAGTTTCCATCTTGACTAAATTTTGATTCATCGCGATTAACAGCTTCGCGATCGGGCGCACAAAATAGGGAAGTGCGCTCGTCATGTGACCGATATATCGGGGGGAAGATGTGTGAATGGAATGGGCAACGAGGGTTTGGGTCAAATCATCGATATAATTTCCAACATCTGTAGGAAGGGCGGGAATTTTGTTTTCTCTAAACTCCTGAATAATTAACTCTAAGTCAATATCTGTACTAGCGGTTTTTGCGTACAAAAAGTCTTGAACTAGGGCAGAAATTCGCTCCTCCATTGCTTCTTCTGCCAAAAACGACTTTTCTGAAGCACTGAATAGCTCCATTAACTTTTCTTCAAGTGGGGTAACAGAGGCTTTTAATGGCTCCCTTACATCTTGAGAATCTTGGGGTCTTACTGTTTGTTGAATCATCCCGAATTACTCCTGTAAAATTGGCTTTTGAAATCTCCTATTTCCCACCGAACCCTTAAGGAGAAAAAGGCTTTTTGGTTTTTTTACCAGCCCGATATTTACTCAGTCAGTATCACAGTTTGTGCTGACTCTCCATCACTCTTTTCTAAGAGATCGAGCAATTCATCTATCTGGTTAGAATCGGCGTTTGCCAGAATTTCTTCCTCGATTAGTTCAGCTAAATTCTGAATTGTGGGAGTGGCAAAAAAATCGCACAGCGCTAACTCTACCCCAAAGCACGATCGCACTCGCGATATTAACCGTGTTGCCATCAGAGAGTGACCGCCGAGGTCAAAAAAGTTTTGGTTCGTTCCTACTTTGTCTAGCCCTAAAAGAGCAGTCCAAATCTCAGCAATTTCTTCCTCTGTGGGCGTTTGTGGCTCAGTGAAGGCTGTTTCATCAGAAACGTAATCGCACCTTTGAGATAAGGCGAGGCGGTCAATTTTTCCGTTGGGCGTTAATGGCAGCGCATCTAATAGCACAAAAGCTGAAGGCACCATGTAATCGGGCAGTTTGTGCTTCAAGAATGAACGCAGTTCGGAAATAAGTTCTGGCTGCTGATTTCTGAACTCTGAGTTAGGAACTAGGTAAGCGACTAAGCGTTGACTGCCTGGTTCATTTTCTTGAAGCAAAACAGCAGCGGTGGACACAGAAGAATGTTGAGAAAGTGCTGCCTCTATTTCTCCGAGTTCGATGCGGAAACCGCGAATTTTTACTTGGGAGTCGCCACGGCCCAGAAATTCTATATTACCATCCGGCAGGTAACAACCGATATCGCCTGTTTTGAACAAAACTTTTTGATGAGAATTACCGAGAAAATCTAATTTTTCTTGCCCAAATGGGTTAGAAATGAATTTCTCCGAGGTTAAGTCGGGGCGGTTTAAGTAGCCTTTTGCCAATCCATCGCCCCCGACGTAAATGTCGCCGGGAATTCCTATCGAAACGGGTTGCAAATTGCGATCGAGCAGATAAATTTGCGTATTGGCGATCGGGCGACCGATTGGCACTTTCTCGACACAGTGAGTTGCATCGTACCACGTCACGTCCGCAGCTACTTCAGAAGAGCCATAAAGATTGATTAATACCCGCTGGGGCATCTGCTCTCGAAATTGCTGGCAAAGTTCCACCGGCAGAGTTTCTCCGCTGCAAATCCAATACTTTAATTGAGGCAAACGCCTGTCTAAATCAGGGAATGAATCTAAGATTGCGCGCAACAAAGAAGGAACCAGCACCAGTCGCGTTACATTTTGCTTTGATAAGGTTTGAAGGAATTGGTTAATATCTTTGACGGCTCGATCGGGAATAATGACAGTTGGCAACCCATGCAGCAAAGGAGCAAAGATTTCCCAAACCGAATCGACAAAATTTAAGGAGGTTTTTTGACAGCAAATATCTTGTTCGATAAAAGGATAGGGGTTCCAAAAACAGCGATTGACTGTGCCTCGGTGGGTGCCGAGTACGCCTTTGGGAGTGCCTGTTGAGCCGGAGGTGTAGAGGACGTAAGCGAGGTTATCGGCTTCCACTTTAACAGCGGGGTTGCGATCGCTCTCGCGGGAAATTTCCTGCCATTCGGCGTCGATACAGACGACTTTTGCGCTGTGTTCGGGGAGGGTTTCTAGGAGGTTTTTTTGAGTCAAAAGCACCGGAACTTTTGCGTCGGCCAGCATGAAGGATCGGCGTTCTTGGGGATAGGCAGGATCGATAGGAACGTAAGCGGCACCGACTTTTAAAATGCCCAAAATAGCCACCAGCATGGAGAGCGATCGCTCTAAGCAAATTCCCACCAAAACTTCGGGTTTTACGCCTAGAGATTGCAGGTAATGCGCGATTTGATTGGCTTTGGCATTCAATTCGCGGTAAGTCAATTGTTCATTTTCGCAAATTGCAGCCACTGCATCTGGGGTTCGCTCTGTTTGTGCTGCAAATAATTCATGAATTGAGGAATTTTTGGGGTAATCCGCTTGGGTGTCGTTCCACTGGACAAGTAATTGCTGGCGTTCGGCGGCGCTCAATAGGGGCAATTCTGACAGTTTCCGGTCAGGATTGAGAGTCATTTCCTCTAGTAAAGTTTGCAGGTGTGTGAGCATTCGCGCGATCGCACTGTCCTCAAAGCAGCTACGATCGAAAATAATTTTCAGCGTCAATTCCGCACCGGGCATTGCCATCACGGTTAGAGGATAATTCGTTGTTTCCAAGGAGCGAATATTCTCTACTTTTAAGTTGTGAATCTTCTCTTGCAAAGAAGCATCCGAGGGATAATTCTCAAAAACGACCAAACTCTCAAATAAAGGTAAACTCCGAGGAACTTCGCTCCACCCCTGCACCTCAACGAGGGGGCTGTACTCATACTGCCGCGCCTCAACTTGTTGCGCTTGGAGTTCTTTCAACCAGGATAAAATACCATCCTGCGGATCAATTTTTACGCGCACTGGCAGAGGATTTACGAACAGTCCCACTACCGATTCAACACCCATTAACTCTGGCGGTCGCCCGGAGACAACCGTACCAAAAACCACATCTTCCTCGCCGCTGTATCGGCTCAAAAGTAGCGCCCAAGCTGCCTGTACGAGGGTATTTAATGTTAGCTGATGCTGCCGCGTGGCAGATTGCAGTGCGGCGGTGGCTGTTGCAGAAAATATCACCTGCTGTTCGCCACTACTTTCTAAACGGTTTCCCGCGACAATATTGCATCGGGCGATCGCAGTTGGGGCTGCCAAACCTTTGAGAGTTTGCCGCCAAAATGACTCAGCCGCAGATAAATCTTGCTGGTGCAGCCACGCGATGTAATCCCGATAAGGGCGAGGGCGTTTGAGGTGCAATTCCTCGCCCTGGCATTCTGCTTGGTAAAAGGCAAAAACTTCCTTGAGGACGATCGCCAGCGACCACCCATCTAAAACTAAGTGGTGGTGGCTCAAAATAAACTGAAAAGTATCTGCTTCTAACTGCGCCAGTGCAATGCGAATTAAGGGAGCTGATGTCAAGTCAAAGCCCTGCTCGCGATCGGCTTTGAGGAATGTTTCTAGCTGCTGTTGTTGTGCGGATGCCGAGAGCGATCGCCAGTCCATCTGCTGCCAAGATAATGCAGCCTGCTTACGCACCGCTTGCACGGGTTCTTTCAACTTTTCCCACAGGAAACAAGTCCGCAAAATGGGATGTCGCTCTACAACTTTTTGCCAACTATTTCTCAACGCAGAAACATTGAGATCGCCGCGCAAAACGCACAGCAGTTGCCCGAAATATACGCCCGATTCTGGCTGGTAAAGGGAATGAAAGAGAATGCCCTGCTGCGCTGGGGAGAGGGGATAAAAATCTTCGATATTGCCTTTGGTCATATTACAGCTCTCCCAAAATTGCGGTAATGTTATCTAAATCGTCCTGGCTCCACTGGCTCCACTTAAACTCTGCAAAGTCAGAAAAAGTGCAGCCACCAGCGTCGGGGGACTGACAGTATTGAATTAGCGATCGCAGCGATTCTATAAAGCCCGTTGCTAAATTTTCAATGCTTTCTCGTCGGTGAATACTTTCGCTGTAGGTCCAATCTAATTGCAGCTTGCCGCTGGCAATAAATCCGTTAATTTCCAGCAGATAACGCCGATTTCCGCGCGGGCTGCGAAGGGGGCCACTCGGCTCGGAAGACAGCATTAATAAAGAAGCTTTTGGCAGCACTTGGTCAAACTGTCCGAGATAATTAAAGCTTACCTCAGATTGCGGCAGTTTGTGCAAATTTTTAGCAATTTTTGGGTTTAAATATCCTAGGACACCGCAGCCAACACCGCGATTAGGCACGGCGCGTAATTGCTCTTTCACTGATTTGAGGGTCGCCCCTAGATCGGAAGGTTTTTCTAAATTTAACAGAACGGGAAAAACAGCGGTAAACCAGCCGATCGTGCGCGACAAATCTACTGCTTCAAATATATCTTCGCGCCCGTGACCTTCTAAGTCAAGTAAAAGTGAGTTATTGCCAGTCCAGCGTTCAAATGCTTGACCTAAAGCAGTTAGCAATACATCGTTAATTTGAGTGCGGTAAGCGGCAGGTACTTCTTGCAGGAGCAGTTTTGTTTCTTCAACACTCAAAGCAACGGATACTGTTTTTTCAGATGCAACTAAATTGGCTGCTGTGGGGAAATCTATTGGCAAGCTAGAAGTTGGTTGATGAGAAAGGGCGAACCAGTAATCGAACTCTCCCTGCAATTCGGGCGATCGCGCCCACTCATGCAAGCGTTCTGCCCACTGCTTAAAGGAGGTTGTTTTGGGCGGTAGCGCCACTGTTTCGTCGCGGCTAATCTGCCCGTAAGCTGTCTGGAAATCCTCAATTAAAATTCGCCAGGAAACAGCATCAACCGCTAAGTGATGAATAACCAATAACAAGCGATTTGGCTGATGTTTGCCCAAGTCAAATAGGGCAGCGCGAAGTAATGGCCCCTCGGACAAATTCAAACTAATTTGCAACTGAGTGGCAGCATTTTGGAAAGCGGCTTCTCGCTCCTCTGGAGGTAGCGAAGACAAATCAATGCAGGTAAAGGTCGCAACCTCGTCGGGATTGGCGATCTCCTGCTGCCAGCCAGATTCTCCTCGCGCAAAACGCAGGCGCAGCGCGTCGTGGTGCTTCAGCAATTCCTGCAAAACTGACTCAATTAATGCAGGTTCGAGAGGTTGCTGCAACTCTAAAAGCACCGCCTGATTCCAGTGGTGCGGATCGGAGAGATTTTGCTCGAAAAACCAGTGCTGAATCGGTGTCAGCGGAACTTCGCCAATGATTAATTCTTGTTCGGTTAAGTTTAATTTGTCTGTATCGGCAACGGCTGCTAACTGTGCAATGGTTTGGTGTTGAAACAGTTGTTTTGGTGTGAGTCGCAACCCAGCTTGATTGGCTTTAGAAATGACTTGAATGCTGAGTATAGAATCGCCGCCCAATTCAAAGAAATTGTCGTCAATTCCAACTTGTTCTAACCCCAATACTTGCGCCCAAATTTCTGCCAGGATTTTCTCAATAGCCGTGGTGGGCGCGGCGAATGCCTCTTCGAGTTCTGGCCGATCGCGATCCGGTGCAGGTAGTGCCTTGCGATCGACTTTACCGTTGTTTGTTAAAGGCAGCGATTCCAGTGTCACAAAAGCAGCAGGTATCATGTATTCCGGCAATTTTTCTTTCAGAAAGCAGCGTAGTTCGTGAATCAGTATAGAATGCTTATTTTGTGCTGCTGAGTTAGCAATAATATAAGCTACCAAGCGCTTATCGCCCGGTACATCTTCTCGCACTATAACTACAGCCTGGGCAACATCTGGATGCTGTCCTAGGGCTGCTTCAATTTCTCCCAATTCGATGCGGAAACCGCGCACTTTTACTTGGTGGTCAATTCGTCCCAAGTATTCAATATCGCCATTTGGCAGATAGCGAGCTAAGTCTCCCGATTTGTACAACCGCGCTTTCAAACTGTCATTAAAGGGGTTTGAAATAAACCGATCGCCCGTTAATTCTGGCTGATTGAGATAGCCCCGCGCGACGCCAGCGCCACCAACGTAAATTTCCCCAGGAATGCCGATGGGAACAGGTTGGCAGTTGCGATCGAGCAGGTAAACTTGCAAGTCAGGAATTGGACGGCCAATAAGGCTGGCATTTTTACTTAAATCAGCGGCAGTCAGCGGCCGATAGGTGACATGGACAGTTGTTTCTGTAATGCCATACATATTGACCAGTTGGGGGTGGCGATCGCCGTGCCGATCGAACCAAGGTTTTAAGCTTTGCAAGTCTAAAGCTTCCCCGCCAAAAATTACTAAGCGCAGGCTTAAATCTTCGCCAATTCCGACAGATTCTTCTGTTTTTATCAACTGGTAAAATGCAGAAGGAGTTTGGTTGAGAACTGTGACTCGTTCTTTGCATAGCAAGCTGTAAAAATCTTGGGGCGATCGGCTGACTGAATAAGGCACGATCGCGAGTCGCCCCCCGTATAGCAAAGCGCCCCAAATTTCCCAGACTGAGAAATCAAAAGCATAGGAGTGAAACAGCGTCCACACATCTTGCTCGTTGAAGTTGTACCACGACTGGGTAGCAGCAAACAGGCGGAGGACGTTTGAGTGAGCAACTAAAACGCCTTTGGGGATGCCAGTTGAGCCAGAAGTGTAGATAATATAGGCGAGATTTTCGGCAGTGGTGCCGCTGGCGGGATTTTCTTTGCTGTGTTGGGAGAAAGCACTTTTATCCCCATCGAGGCAAAGGATTTTGGCGCTGCATTGGGGAAGGGTTTGCAACAACTTTTTCTCAGTCAGCAGCACATTTACCTGCGCGTCTTCGAGTATAAAAGCAAGGCGATCGCGCGGGTTGGCTGGATCGAGGGGAACGTAAGCGCCCCCGGCTTTGAGAATACCGAGAATGCCGATAATTGTATCGATCGCTCGCTCGACGCAAATTCCCACCAAAACTTCTGGTTTAACGCCGAGTTGTTGCAGGTAATGCGCGAGTTGGTTGGCTCGTTCATTCAGCTCGCGGTAGGTGAGTTTTTGGTCTTCAAATACGACTGCAATGGCATCGGGAGTTCGATCGACCTGCGCTGCAAATAATTGATGAATGCAGCGATCGCTCGAATAATCGGCGCGGGTGTCATTCCACTCTACCAATAACTGATGCCGCTCTTTTTCCCCCAGCAACGGCAACTCTTCAATCCGCCGATCGGGGTTGGCAGCTATGCCCTCCAGCAAGGTGAGAAAATGCCCCGCCATTCGATTGATTGTGGCTGCATCAAATAAATCTGTGCTGTATTCAAACTGACCGCTAATTTCTTCCTGCTGTTCTTCTAAATGCAGGGTTAAATCAACTTTTGCTGTCTGATTTTCAATATCTAAAAGAGTGAGATTTAGTCCGGCAATTGATTCAGCAGCAACGGGCGCACTTTGCAAAACAAAAGCAACTTGGAACAGTGGATTGTAGCTCAAATTTCGCTCGGGTTGCAACTCTTCAACCAGTTTCTCAAACGGCAAATCCTGGTGAGCGTAAGCTTCTAAACTCACCTCCCGAATGCGATCGAGCAACTGCCGAAAAGTTGGTTCACCTGACAAATCAGTTCGCAATACCAAAGTATTGACAAAAAACCCGATTAGCCCTTGAATTTCCGCTCTGTTGCGGTTGGCGATGGGAGAGCCAACGGGGATATCTGCCTGTCCTGTATAGCGATAGAGCAGCGTTTTAAAGGCTGCTAGCAGCGTCATAAACAGGGTGACATTTTCCTGGCGGCTGAGCTTTTTGAGGGCTGCCGTTAGCGTTTTCGGGATGAGCAATGATTCTTTCGCGCCCCGATAGGTTTGCACGGGGGGACGGGGGCGATCGGCTGGCAATTCCAGCAAGGGGGGAGCGCCACTTAGCTGCTTTTTCCAGTAGTTAAGTTGAGTTTGCAAGCGATCGCCCGCCAGCCATTCCCGCTGCCAAATAGCAAAATCGGCGTACTGTATGGAAAGTTCGGGAAGTGGGGATGGTTTGCCAATCGAAAACGCTTCGTAAAGTGCTGCTAATTCTTGCAGAAAGACTCCGATTGACCAGCCATCAAAAATAATGTGGTGTAGCGTCAGCAGCAAGACATATTCCTCAGCATCTAACTGTAGCAAATTAGCTCGCAACAGCGGCCCTTTGGTTAGGTCAAAAGGTTGACTAGCTTCTGCTGCTGCCAGTTTTTTGACTTCCGCTTCTCGTTGAATTTCGGACAATTTTTGCAGGTCTAAAACTTGCATCCCGAAATTAAATTTCTGACCAACCACCTGCACAGGTTGACCGTCTACAGTGGCAAATGTCGTCCGCAAAGCTTCGTGACGGCGCACAATTTCCTTGAAACTTTGTTCTAGCACTACTACATTTAGCCGGCCTTTCAGTAACACAGCCGCCGGAAGGTTGTAAAAAGGGTTTCCCGGTTCAAATTGATCGATAAACCACAATCTTTGCTGGGCAAAAGAGGTGGGAAATGCAAATACTTCTTCTTCGGAAGCATTTGCAGAGTCGCGAGTATCTGTTGGAGGTTTTTCGGAAAAATGCACCGTCATGGGATTAGTAGCTGGTAATTGGTAATTGGGATTGCAGCAGATATTTGGGGATTGGTTATGAGCACCGGAATAATATAGAGGACACGGCAGTGCCGTTTCCCTACCGCGATTAATTGTAGGGACACGGCACTGCCGTGTCCTGGCTGTGGGTAATATTAATTCCGATGCTACCGGATTTGATATTATTGGCTGCTAACTCATGACTCATCACTGATTTGTGGTTAGCGCAAAGAGGACAGTGACCTGCGGTACGCCGATCGCGAAACGGGAACGATCGCGGGTTCTTCAACGGCCGCATTTTTGTTTTTTGCTTCAGAAATCTTTTCGGCAAGTACGGCGATCGATCGCCCTGCAAAAATATCGCACAAAGGCAACTCTATCTGACAATATTCTCGTACCTGTGCTGCTAATTGAATTGCCAGCAGCGAATTTCCTCCTAGTTCAAAAAAGTTCTCGGCAATGCTTAACTGTTCGATACCGAGAACCTCACAGCAAATTCTCGCTAACATTGCCTCAACAGGGGTGCGCGGTGCGACAAAAATCTTTGCTTCTGGAATTGCGGCATCCGGTTCGGGCAGAGCCTTACGGTTAACTTTGCCGTTCGCCGAAAGTGGCAGCGCCTCCAGAATTATCAATGCAGACGGCACCATATAATCGGGCAGTTTTTCTCTCAGGAATTGGCGCAATTCTTCAGTCGCAAGGACAGCATTTTGTTGGGGAACAATATACCCTACTAAGCGCTTTTGACTGTGATTTTCTCCGAATGCGGTGACAATGGATGCTTTGACTGCTGGGTGCTCGTTCAAAGCAGCTTCAATTTCTCCGGCTTCGATGCGGAATCCTCGAATTTTAAGGCGGAAATCTTCTCGCCCTAAAAATTCGATATTGCCGTCAGGGAGGAAGCGCCCTAAATCTCCCGTTCGGTACAAGCGATCGCCCGTGACGGGGTGCGTGAGGCAACTGGCGCGAGTTTTTTCTTCATTCCGCCAGTATCCTTTTGTCAGTCCAACTCCCGCACAGCACATCTCGCCGGCAACCCAGACGGGACAGTCTTCGAGCCTTTCATTCAAAATGTAATAGCGTGTATTGGCGATCGGCGATCCGTAGGGAATGCTCTTCCAAGAGGGGTCAACCGTTTCAACCGGATACCAGATGTTCCAGAGAGTGGTTTCAGTTGGGCCGCCGACACTGACAACGCGACATTCACGGACGATCGCCCTTAACCTCTCAGGCAGCGTTATCGGTATCCAATCTCCACCGAGAAACGCCCAGCGCAAACACTCCGGCAACACTTCAGAACGTCCTGCAGCGTAATCGAGCAGCATTTCCATCATCGGGGGAACCGAGTTCCAAATGGTGACGCGCTCTTTTACCATCAATTGCGCCCAGTGAGCGGGGTCTAGCCGTTGTGCGGCATCGGGAATGACGATCGCTCCCCCGGCTGCTAGGATGCCGAAAATATCGTAAACGGACATATCGTGGTGCAGTGCGGTGACTGCGATCGCGCGATCGCACTCGGCCACATTAAACACTTGGTTGGTCTGAGCGATCGCATTGACTGCACCTCGGTGCGCGATCGCCACGCCTTTCGGCAAACCAGTTGAGCCAGAAGTATAAATCACATAAGCTAAATCTTCCGGTTGCTGAACTGATTCCAAAGCTTCGTTGCTTTCGGCCACCAATTCCTCAGTATCGAGACAAATTCGCCGCACATTTTCCGGCCATTCCAATCGCTGATTTAACTGAGATTGCGTCAAAACAATCTCAACTTCGCCATTTTCCAGCAAATACCACAGCCGCTCTTTTGGCAGCGCCGCATCTACGGGCAAATAAGCTGCCCCGGATGCGAGAATGCCCAGCACAGCGACGATTTGCTCCCATCCTTTTTCCATGACGACGGCAACCAACTGGTTAGGGCGAGCTCCCAGCTTCCGCAATCGGTGAGCGACTTGATTCGATCGCAGATACAATTCTTGATAACTCAGAGTGCGCGTTGAAGTAATGATGGCGGGTTCGTGCGATCGCGACGCGACTTTCTCAGCAAACAATTCGTGCAGCAATACATCAGGAATGGGTGCCTCAATGCTGTTAGTAAAGGCTTGCTGAAACTGCACCGTTTTCTGCCAAGTTTCCTCTTCATTGGCGAGGCGTTGCAACAGGCGGCAATAGGCGTCAAACATATCGTCAATCATCCCTGGCGGGAAGAGTTCTTCCACTGCATCCCAGCTAAAAGAAAGCCCCTGGGCGGTTTCGGTAAATTGCGCGTCGATCCAAACTTGCGGAGTTTGACCGATAATGTGCACCAATTCTCCCAATTCTTGAATGAGTGAAAAGATAGAAGTATCTTCCCCTGGCGCGTTTTGCGGATCGATCGTAAATACAACTGGCATCAACGCTGCCGTTGTACCTTGCGCTTGGGCGAGTTCTCGCAAAACGCGCACGCCGCTGACATATTGGTGTTCTAAATCTTGCCAAAGTTGTTCTTGCAATCGCTTGGCTCGTACTTCAAAACTTTCTCGCTTGGAGTTATCTATTTCTAGCAGAGTAAATGACGCAAATTCTCCGATAATTTCCTCAACTTGAGGATGGAGGGGAAGGCGATTAAAGCGCGGCACGTTGAGGGTAAACCGAGGTGTTTTGCTCCACAGGGAAAGCACCTCTGCATAGGCGGCGAGCAATAAACCCGTAGGAGTGAGGCTGGCGCGAGCTATGCGCGTTTTGAGTCGCTGCCAAGTTGAGAAATCTAAGCGATCGCTCCAACGTTTAAATCGCGGCTGCGTTAAGGAATTCGGGTGTTTGGCGAGGGGCAATTCCGGCGCTGGTGGCAGGGTTTTGAGGCGATTGCGCCAGTAATCTAAGGATTGCTGGTAAAATGGGGAGTTTTCTAAGGCGATCGCAGCTAACACGCAGTCGCGGAAAGACAGTTGCAAGGGCGCGTGAAGCGGAGCTATCCCGTAGGGAATCGCAGTATTGGGATTGCGGTAAAGTTTTACCAAATCGCCAAACAAAATTTGAAAACTCCAGCCGTCTATGCACAAGGCGTCAATGCTGATGTGGAGGCGGATGCGGCGATCGCTTATTTGCGAAGCGCAAATCTCAAACAGCGGCCAGCGATCGAGCGGCAGCACTTGGTGAGAAAGGCGATCGCGAATTGCTTCGAGTTGTTCGCCGGCAACTTTTGGATCGAGCGATCGCAAATCCAAAACCTCAATTTTATAAGCGGGCACGTTTTCCAGAATTTGCTGCTGTCCGTTCGGAAGTACGATCGCCCGCAGCATATCGTGACGCTCTACAACTCGCTGCCATGCGAGGCTAAACCGCTCTAAATCTAACTCGTCGCTCTCAATTTCTACATAACCGTGAATCGCAACATTGCCCATTTCAAAGAAGCTATTTCTCCCGATCCAGTACGCCTGCTGCATTTCGTTGAGCGGAAAGGGTTGGTAGCGATTTTGAGCATCGGGGGCGATTGTCGGCAGTAATTTAATAGGTTCTTGATATGGCTCGCTTTTAGTTTCCGCGATCGCAACTGCCAAACTGGCGACAGTGGGGGATTGAAACAAGCAGCGCAGCGATAGCTCGACTTGAAAGCGATCGCGCACCTTGGCAATCAGTTGAGTTGCTAACAAAGAGTGACCTCCCAACTCAAAGAAATTGTCATTGATTCCCACCTGTTTTAAACCCAGAACCTCCGCCCAAATCTCCGCTAATACTTGTTCTTCTAAAGTCTGAGGAGCGATAAAATCCGCATCTGAACTGTTAGTTTCCGGTGCGGGAAGTGCCTTAAAATCCACCTTGCCGTTTGGCGTCAGTGGCATCGCTTCTAAAAACATGAAACTGGCAGGAACCATATAATCTGGCAGTTTTTTCTGGAGAAAAGAGCGCAGATTTTTAATCAGTGCAGAGTTGCCAATGCTGAGTGCTGAATTTAAAACGAGGTAGGCGATTAAGCGCTTTCCGGCTGAATCTTCGTCACGCGCCAAAATGACGGCTTCTTGCACGTCTGGATGTTGGCTGAGTGCAGATTCGATTTCTCCCAACTCTATGCGGAAACCGCGAATTTTTACTTGGCGATCGGTGCGATCGAGAAATTCTAAGTTGCCATCGGGGAGATAGCGGACTAAATCGCCTGTTTTGTAAAGGCGATCGCCTTGCACTTTGCTAAAAAGATCGGGAATAAATTTTTCTCGATTCAACTCTGAACGGTTAATATATCCTCTCGCAACCCCTGCACCCCCGATATAAAGTTCGCCGGGAACTCCGATCGGAACAGGTTGCAAATTAGCATCGAGTACATAGGTGCGGGCATTTGGAATTGGACGACCAATCGGCAGAGATTTTGCAGTAGAAATATTTGCCGATAACTGGCACCACGTCGCGGAAATCGTTGTTTCTGTGGGGCCATAAGCATTAACAAGCCGCACTTTTTCTGATACGCACTTTTGCCACCGATCTAGCGACGCTGGAAGCGCTGCTTCTCCACCAATAATTGTCAAGCGCACTGACGGGGGAAATTCTTGGGTTTTGGTACTGAGCATGGCTGTGAATTCGTGCCAGTAAGCTGTCGGCAAATTCAGGACGGTGATTTCCCACTCCCGGCACTTTTGTAGGAAGGAAGAAATACTGTCTGACATGGAATTTTCGCGCAGTACCAGAGTTGCGCCTCGCGTTAAACAGGGATAAATTTCTTCAGCACTGACATCGAAGCTGAGGGAAGCAAATTGAAGAATGCGATCGTTCGCTTCAATGCCATATTCGACACTTGCAGCCTGCGTATAATTCGCCAAAGAGTGATGCTGCACCATAACCCCTTTTGGCTTGCCAGTAGACCCGGATGTATAGATAATATAAGCGAGGTTTTCTGGCCCAACGACGCTATCAGGATTTGACTGATGTTGTGGAGAAATTTTCTCCCATTCTGCATCCAAGCAAATCACAGTAATCTTCTGCGCAGGTAAGTTTGCTGCTAATTGTGTTTGCGTTAGCAGTACCTGAACTCCAGCGTCTTCTAACATGAAATTAAGACGTTCTTTGGAATAATTCGGATCGAGAGGTAAATAAGCGCCACCTGCTTTTAATACGCCTAAGATTCCGACGATCGCATCGAGCGATCGCTCCAGATAAACGCCGACTATGGCATCGGGTTTTACGCCGAAAGAGTGCAGGTAATGTGCGAGTTGATTCGCGCGATTATTTAATTCTTGGTAAGTCAAACTTTGACATTCAAATTGCACCGCAACAGCATCAGGGGTTTTCGCAGCCTGCGCTTCAAACAAACGGTGAACGCACCCATTTTGGGAGTAATTTATCCCAGTATTATTCCACTCAAAGAGTAGTTGCTGGCGTTCTGCTTCTGCAAGCATGGGCAAATCTGACAGTCGTGCGGAAGAATTGGCAACGATACTTTCTAATAAGTTCTGAAAGTGTCCTGCCATTCGCGCAATAGTGGTCGGTGAAAATAAGTCTATGCTGTATTCAAACCACCCTCTAATACCTGTTGCTGTCGCTTCTAATTCCAGCGTTAAATCGAAATTGGCTGTGCCGCTGTGAATCTGTTGGCAGTTCAGGCTTAAACCCGGCAATTCTAAGGCGAATTCAGAGGCATTTTGAAAGGCAAACATCACCTGAAATAAAGGCGAGTGACTTAAATCTCGATTCGGCTGCAATTCTTCTACCAACTTCTCAAACGGTACATCTTGATGCGCGTAAGCGCCTAATGCAACCTCTCGCACTCGACTCAGCAACTCTCGAAAAGTGGGATTTCCATTTAAGTCAGTCCGCAGGACTAAAGTATTGACAAAAAATCCAATTAATGATTCGGTTTCGCTGCTGTTGCGGTTGGCAATTGGTGAACCGACGAGGATATCTTCTTGCCCCGTGTAGCGGTAAAGCAGTGTTTTGAATGCTGCCAGCAATGTCATAAAGAAAGTAGTTTTTTCGCGGCGACTCAATTGTCTAATTGCCTCGGTTAAGTGCTCTGGCAATTCAAATAATTGCCGACCTCCCTTGTAGCTTTGAACAGCGGGACGAGAAAAGTCTGTTGGTAAATTTAGAACCGCTGCGCTGCCACTTAACTGCTGTTTCCAGTAAGTAAGTTGAGTTTCTAATATTTCTCCCTGCATTTGTTGGCGCTGCCAAGTTGCAAAGTCTGCATACTGAATTGGCAGCGGTGGAATCGCGACTAAATTCTTATTAGATAATCCTTCATAAAATGCAGCTATTTCCCGTAAAAATACGCCCAAAGACCACCCGTCAAAAATGATATGATGGGCGGACAAGAGCAGGGTATGTTCTATTTCAGATAGGTGCAGAAGCTTGGCGCGGAGCAGATTTGGCTGAGTCAAATCAAAGGGCGATTGTGCTTCTTGCAACGACAGTTCTTGCGCTGCTTTTTCGCGTTTCTCCGGGGAGCAATAGCTCAAATCTATCAGCGGTAATGGGAAACTTTTTGCATCAGAAATAATTTGTACTTGGGCTTTTTCTCCACCAGCAAACGCAGTTCTTAAAATCTCGTGTCGCTCGATAATTTTCTCAATACTTTGTCTGAGCGTTTCTGCATTGAGTTGTCCTGTAATCCGAACTGCACCGCAGAGGTTATAGAAGGGGTTTCCTGGTTCCAATTGGTCAAAGAACCATAAGCGCTCTTGGGCAAAAGAAAGGGGGATGTTTTGTAGGCGAGAAACTGCCTGAATAGACTCAAGTGTCGGCGCTTCTGCCAATTTTTCTAAAATTTTGGCTGTTAGTTGAGCAAGGCTTAATTTCTCGAATAAGTCTTCTATTGATAAAGCAATTTTGAGATCCGTTTCGAGCTGATTTTTTAATTCAAATACCGCCAATGAATCGAAACCCAAGTTACTAAAATCCTGTGCCGATGGGATTTGGGAAACGCTGACTTTCAGCACCCTCGCTACCTGCTGTCGCAAATAGGTTTCTAACTGTGCCTGCCGTTGTTCTAACTCGGCTGTCAGCAGATTTTCTCGCGTCAGGCGATTCTCTATTTCAACAAAATTAGATATCTCTAAAATGCTACTGGCGACAACTTCCAATTTGTTAGCTAGAAAGTCAGCACAGGCGGCGCGACGTTGAATTTTACCGCTGGTCGTTTTGGGAATGCTTCCGGGCTTAATCAGCACTACTCCATAGGCTTGTATTTCATATTCGATCGCAATGCGGGATCGGATGGCGCTGATAATTTCCTCGCTATTGGTCGGTGTTTTGCGAGATTCTATTTCTTGGACAATAAGGAGTTGTTCAATGCCTGCAATTTTTACGGAAAATGCCGCGATCGCCCCTAGCCGCAAACTGGGATGGCTCCGTTCTGCTGTTCTTTCTAGATCTTGGGGATAAAGATTGCGACCTCGGATGATAATCAAATCTTTGAGTCGCCCTGTAATAAACAGTTCTCCGTCGCGTAAAAAGCCTAAATCTCCGGTTCGCAAAAATGGCCCTTCGCTGGTATCTGAAAGATATGCTTGAAAGGTTTTTTCTGTCTCTTCTGGGCGATTCCAATAGCCTCGCGCAACTGTGAGGCCGGCTACCCAAATTTCTCCGACTTCCTGCGGCTGGCATGGCGTCAGAGTTTCGGGATTGACGATCGCAACTTTAGTCCCAAATTCAGGGAAACCGCAGCCGACTAAAGTTCTCGCGCCCCCTTCGCCTGTTGATGCTTCTACAATATGATTATTTTCCAGCGCCCCAGCATCAACAGCTAAGAAAGTCGGTGTTGTCCCGCTGCGAACCGTGGCAATTTTTAGCGTGGTTTCTGCCATTCCGTAAGCAGGACAAAAGGCATCCGCCTGAAAACCGCAGGGTTCAAAAGCTTTGGTAAATCGTTCTAGGGTTTCTTTGTGAATCGGTTCTGCGCCGTTATAGGCCACGCGCCAACTACTCAAGTCGAGCATTTTTTGGCCATCGCCCAAGATTTTGCTAGCACACAAATCGTAAGCAAAATTTGGCCCGCCGCTGTGGGTAGCTTTGTAGTGTGAAATCGCTTCCAACCAGCACATCGGGTTCTGAATAAACGCGGCTGGCGGCATGAAGTAAGAGGGAATTCCCAGATACAAAGGTTTGAGCAATCCGTCAATTAACCCCATGTCGTGAAAGGGGGGAAGCCACGTTACCGCAACGCTTTCGGCATCGTGGTGAAAGCCTCGGTGAATGTATTCGATGTTGTACAAAACGTTGGCGTGGCTCACCATGACGCCTTTGGGGGTGGAGGTTGAGCCGGAAGTGTACTGAAGATAAGCCACTTCGTCGGGATGGATGGCTGGCTGCTGCCACTTTTCGCCGTCATCGGAAAGCGCCTCTGCACTCAGCCAGTGCATCGCTTTGAGTTCCGGGGCTTGCTCGCACAGTTGCTCTAAATTTTCTAGGTGTCGTGTGGGAGCGATCGCAACTGTTGCTCCTGCGTCTTTGGCGATGGCGCTAATTTTCCCTAAATTCCGTTTCCGCTTCGGCGGATAGAGGGGAACGGCGATAACTTTGGCGTACAAACATCCGAAAAAGGCGGCGAGATAGTCCAATCCTGGCGGGAAAAGCAGTAAGGCTCGTTCGCCAGTCAGCCCCAATTTCTGAAGTCGCACGGCGTGCGATCGGGCGATCGCATCTAACTGTCGATAAGTCAAACTGGCGGTTTCAGTTTTTCCGTCTAACAGAAATGTATATTTCTGCTCTGGTTGGTGTAGCGCTCTGTTTTGTAGGAGTTCCACCAAATTAGTACAACTTTCGGTGAGTTGGTTTCCCTTAATGCTTGCGTCACTCATCGATTCTTTTCACCTAATAAATCTTGTTTGCAGTACGCCAACCAGTTCCGCCAAATTCTTGCCACATATACTTTCTGTGAACAGTTGTCAGGCGTTACCAGTCTCCCATCAGCGCGTTTTAGTCTTCAATTCGGGTGATTAACGCTTGTTTTCACGTTTTGTGGTCGATCGCCCTGTTCGGCAATGGCTCTGGGGCAATTTTCAGTCCGAGCCAGCTTCGACATCAGCTTCAGGGACTTTACGACTATCGACTTTAAGGATAGTAGACTAGATGATATCAATTGTCAAGAGTGCTTGAGGTATTTTATTGACTCCTGTCATTTCCTATATGAGAATTTTTTCTAACTCTTGCCATAGCATTTTAGGCGCTCGTTTGTCAAGATCTTACCATTAACCATAATAGGCAAGTAGTCCCCAACTAGATAGAAGGGTCGCATACCAATCTAAAATGCAATTAATTTGCATTAGTTAGCTCTTGACAGATGCAAGGACTCTGTTATCTAATTAAGGCACTTTCTCATTAAGTGTCCAGCGACTACTGCCTTTAACCGAGGAACGCGCCCACTGTGCCAACTCGCCCAAAGGCGCCACCGGACTGAGGCTTTTGTCCTCACGCACCTCCTGCATTCCCAGACAAATCCCCTAGGGACGGGAGAATCGGCTCGAAATGCGCCCGAAAACTGGGCAGGATCTTCGGCAAGTCAGTTTCAATAGCCAGAGAAAAGCAGCCACGCTGCCACAAATCAGGTTGTGCAAGCAACGCCAACCACATATCCGAAGTTCCATTAATTGTTGATTCAAGAGTAATGAACAGATCGCAGAAATTATTAAGCAGCCTCGGGCTGGCAGGAGTCGTGCCAGCGTTAATCGCTCAGTCGGCGTGCGCTTCCACCATCGCGCAGGTGACGGGCGTTCGCCTCAACCCCACGTCAGAAGGCATCGAAATCATCCTAGACACTGAAGATGGAAGACCCCTGCAAGTCTTCAGCACCAGCTTTGGCAAAACTTTACAAGCTGATGTCATCACCGCTCAACTGCGACTACCGGGGGGAAATGAGTTTCGTCAAGACAAACCGGCTGCGGGAATTGCTTCTGTCACCGTTACTCCTTTAGATAACAACACCATCCGCATCAAAGTGATTGGCGAGAGGGGTCAACCAGTAGCACGGGTGATTCCTAACACTGCGGGTCTGATTCTGGGCTTAAAACCCAGCTCGGAGATGACTGCTCGCCCGCCTGCACCGGCTCCTACAACACAGCGGCCGGGGACACCCGCAGCACCCTTACCACCGACAGGGCAGCCGGTAGAGATACCCGCAGAACCTTTACCGCCGACAGCGCAGCCATCAGCAACGCCCACAGAACCCTTACCGCCGACAGCGCAGCCGCCAGCAACGCCCACAGAACCCTTACCGCCGACAGCACAGCCACCAGGAACACCAACAGAACCCTTACCGCCGACAGCACAGCCACTAGGAACACCAACACAGCCACCCGCTATAACGCCACAGGTGGGGAGAGACTCGATTGAAATCGTCGTTACTGCAACGCGAACCGCAGAAAGAGTGACAAACGTGCCGCGCTCTATAACAGTTGTAGACTCAGAAGAACTTCAGCAGCAGGTAGGGCAATCGAGAAATATCGGGGAAGCTCTGGCAAATCAGGTTCCTGGTTTCGCGCCTCCGACTCAACAAAGTAGCACTTATGGACAAACTTTGCGGGGGCGCGACGTTTCCGTTCTGATTGACGGCGTGCCGCAAACGACCAATCTTCAATCTTTTGGCAGAGAATTTAGAAACATAGATCCCAGTGCGATCGAACGCATTGAGGTAGTGCGGGGGTCTACCGCAATCTACGGTTCTCAGGCTACGGGTGGCGTGATTAATATTATTACTCGCCGGCCAACTGAGGAAAGGCTAACTGCTGTTACTGAAGTTGGCGTCGGTAGCGCTTTAACAAATACAGAAGATGCTCTAAGCTTTAACGCTCAGCAGACGATTTCTGGCCGAAGTGGCAATTTCGATTTCACCGGCACTGTCTCGATCGCCAGAAGTGGAGCTTTTTACGATGCCAAAGGCGATCGTATTCCCTTTTTTGAACTCGGCGGAGATAGCAGCACCCTCTTCAACGTGATGGGCAAAGTCGGGGTAGATTTGGACACCCAACAGCGGCTGCAACTAACTGTCAATCACTATCGGGAAACCCAAGATCCCAATGTGATCCAAGATTTTAGCGTTGACGATCGGGAAGGACGACAAAAAGCCCGGGCCATCCGCACCGGAAATTTGGATATCGACGGGGAAACACCGGGAAATAAAAGTACACAGCTCAACCTAAGTTACACCAACCAAAACCTTTTTGGCAGCAGCCTTCAAAGTCAAATCTACTATCGAACTAATTCCAATGTAGGTGTTCCCTCTGATTACCGCACGTCCGATTTCTTTGGGCCATTTCTCGGCGTTACTCGATCGCGAGGCGAGAACGAACAGATAGGAGGTAGATTGGCGATCGTCACTCCTTTATCCCGTGCCGAAAATCTGCGATTAACTTGGGGTTCTGACTATGTTACTGAAGATAGCAGACAGCGTTTCGACCTGTACGACCCGGAGAGATTTGACACAAGTGGCGGCCGGGTTTACCGGAAAATCTCCGAGCGTCCTTTCGTTCCTCCTTACACTTACAACAGCCTTGGCCTTTTCGGTCAAGTGGAATGGAATATTGACGATATCGTCATTCTAAGTGGCGGGATACGTCACGAACGCATCGGGTTAGAAGTCAATGATTATACGACTTTTAACGATCGCCAGATCCAAGGAGGCGATCGCAAATTTAACGCCACTTTATTTAATACAGGAGCTGTCTATAAACTAAATAACAACTTCAACGTATTTGGCAACTTTTCTCAAGGTTTCTCAGTTCCCGATTTCGGTCGCATCCTCCGCCAACCCCCCGACGATTTTGTCGGAATTGAATCTTCGTTAGAAGTAACTCAACCGCAAAAAGTCAACAACTACGAAATTGGCATTCGAGGAGGATGGCAATCGGTGCAAATGTCGCTGGCTGCTTTTTACAATACCTCCGATTTAGGAGTGAATTTTCAACCAGTTGGCAACACAGGCCGCCTGGAACTAATCCGCGCCCCAGAACGTATTTACGGCTTAGAAGGAACTGTGGATTGGCAACCTGCACCAGCATGGTCGCTCGGCGGTACTGCTACTTATATTCAAGGTGAATATGAGGACGACAATGGCCGTTCTCTCGCCCTCGATAGCAGCCGAATTCCACCGCTCAAGCTAACAGCTTATCTGCAAAATGAAACTTTGCCGGGATGGAACAATCGGTTACAGTTATTATATTCTGGAAATCGCGATCTAGCATTCAAAGACGGCTCGGATGGCGGCCCGATTAGCAGCTATCTCACGTTGGATTACATCAGCTCGGTGAAAATTGGATTGGGCGAACTACAAGTCAAAGTTGAGAATTTATTGAACAATCAATATTTTCCTGTGCTGTCGCAATACTTAGCTGGATTTGGCTCAGACAGCTCTAATTATGCAGCGAGAGGTTTAACTCTCAGTGTTAATTACCGCCTTAACTGGTAATTACAGCAGATTGCAGGTTTATGAGGTAGTTTAGTATCCCCCGTAGGGACACTCCAAGAACCCAAGGCGTGTCAATTTAAGCTGTTAGTCTGCCAGTCCTCGCACCCGCTAGTCCGCCAGGGGTTGAAACTCCCTGTCTAATAGCTAAAGTCCTCTTATACCAATTTTTTATGAGGCTGCATAGAATCCGATCCCCCCTAGCCCCCCTTAGTAAGGGGGGGACAAGATTCCGATCAAAGTCCCCCTTGCTTTCGGGGGATGCGAGGGGGATCGAGATATGTGCAACTTCACATTAAATTGGTATTACATAGGACTAATGAGTTGAAAAGTGTTGGGAGCATCTCACTTTTGCAGCCAAGCTAGAAATTGGAGGTAGGAGGCAGGAGACAGGAGACAGGAGGAAAGAGGAAGAAAGAAGGAGTCAAAAGAAGTCTTTTTACAAATATGAGATGCTCCCAAAGTGTTTTTCTCAGTCCTAATAGCGAGGACTTTAGCTTTGAGACAGGGAATTCATTCCCTGTCGGACTATCGGTTTTACCTTAATGAGAACAGTTAACGGCTTTGAGAAAAATTTCCAGATGAAGTTCCGCAAACTCGCATTTAAACTGCACTTGTATTTGGGGTTGGTGGTAGGAATATTTTTAGCAGTAATTGCTTTAACGGGTAGCTTGCTGGTTTTCAGTCCCGAAATCGAGCGGTTCTTCAATCCCCAACTCCTGCAAGTAATTCCTCAAGCCGAACGGATACCGCTGGAAAATGTCCTGCAACTTGTCGAAAAAGCTTATCCGCAAAATCAGGCTCTTAGTATCTTGCTACCGCGATCGGCGAAGGAAGTTTGCCAAGTTTCGATGCTTTCAAAGAGTGAGGAAGTAGTTAACGTTTATGTCAATCCTTACAGCGGAGAAATTACGGGTACGCACTTTGAAAAAGAAACTTTTACAGGTTTTGTTTTTACGTTACACGCGGAATTAGCTGGAGGAGAATTCGGTCATTTTGTTGTGGGTATTTGCGGTTTGGTAATGCTAGGAATAATTTTTACGGGCTTGGTATTGTGGACTGGTTGGCGTAATTTGGGTCGCGGATTTTCGATTAATTGGAAAGCTCATTGGCAGCGGACTGTCTTTGATTTACATAACGTTTCTGGGATTGTATCGGTCGCTTTTCTAATCCTCATTTCTGCTACAGGGACAGCGATAATTTTTTACGTGCCGGTTGAATCTACTCTGTATTGGCTAACCAATGAAAAGCCCCAGCCAGCATTGACTTCTCATCCCAATTCTAGCAGTTCGAGGCAAAGCCTTGATGAAATATTACAGCAAGTTAGTATTGTTTGGCCGGAAGCTAAAACCACTTTTATTTCTTTGCCTTTGACACCTGAAGCAACTTTTAAAGTCAGGAAGAAATTTCCTAATGACCCGCACCCAAACGGGATTAGCACGATTTCTATCGACCAATACAGTGGCGAAATATTGCAGGCTGACAGTGTAAATTCGGCTTCTGTCGCAAATCGAATTCTCAACTCGCTTTATCCGCTACATATTGGCAGCTATGGCGGAATTTACTTGCGGCTGGTACACGCGATCGCAGGATTAGCACCCATTGTACTGTTTGTGACGGGCGTAATGATGTGGCGGCAGCGGCATTTGGCGAAATTTTACCGCAAGGAGGCGAGGCAGCAATATGAAGAATTATCTCCACTTAGTCAACAATGGCCTTGGTTTTAATGAGAGTGGCGTGCGGTTTGATGCGGGTGTCATATCATTTCCGGTAACACCGGAATGATGTTGACTGTTGACTGTTCACTGTTAACAGTCAACAGCGAACTCGAATTTACTATTCCGATGAAGAGAGGATTTGATATCATTCTCCTGTCTAAAAAACCCTATCCTCAGAATTTTAAATCCTATCAATTGTCTATTTAATGCAAAAATTTATTCTACTTTGGCTTGGACAAACTGCTTCGATGATTGGCAGCGCTATGTCCGGGTTTGCGCTGACTATTTGGATTTGGGAGTCTACCCATCAAGCGACGGCTTTGGCTTTGTTGATGTTTTTTACTCAATTGCCGCGCATCTTGCTTGCTCCGGTTGCTGGCATTCTCGTCGATCGCTGGAATCGAAAATTTTTGATGGCGATCGGCGATGCGGTTTCAGCTTTGTTAACGCTCGCTATCCTATTACTTTATATCAGCCAAAACCTGCAACTATGGCATTTATATGTAGCGAGTGCGATTAACGGAATTTTTGACCAAATTCAGCAGTTAGCTTACTCAGCAGCCATCGCCACAATGATGCCAGAAAAGCATTACAGCCGCGCTAGCAGTTTAAGTTTTTTGGCAAATTACGGCGCGAGTATTATTGCTCCGACGTTGGCAGGGATTCTCTATTCTGCGATCGGGCCCGGCGGGATTTTTACGATCGACCTGGCAACTTTTACAATCGCGATCGCCACCCTAGTATCTGTCAAAATACCCCAGCCCGCGATCGCGCCAGCATTGCGGAGCAATATCGCCTCCAATCCCCAGCAGACTCACTCCCACCTATTGCAAGAACTCAGCTTCGGATTCCGCTACATCGTCGATCGTCCCAGCCTGCTTGCCTTGCTGGTGTTGGTTTCGCTATTCTGGTTCGCTCACGACATCGGCGCAGCCCTCTACTCACCGATGATTCTGGCACGCACCGGCAACAATGCCAGAATCCTCGGTACTATACTTTCCGCCGCCGGCGCCGGTGGCGTTTTAGGAGCATTGTTCGTCAGTATTTGGGGCGGCCCCAAACGCCGAATCCGAGGCTTTCTGCTGGGCATGGCAGGCGCGGGCTTGAGTAAAATAGTCTTTGGTTTCGGTGAGGCGCTTTCTATCTGGATTCCCGCTCAATTTTGTTCGTCTTTCAATTTCCCCATCCTCGGCAGTTCCAACGAGGCGATTTGGCTGGCGGAAGTCGCACCAGAGGTACAGGGGCGCGTTTTTGCTACCAGAGCAGTTATCGTGCAATTGGCCTCAGCGATCGGTTTATTGATCGCAGGCCCACTTGCCGATCGCGTTTTTGAACCCGCCATGCAACCGTCCGGTTTTTTAGCAACTATTTTTGGCCCAATTATCGGGACAGGTGCCGGTGCTGGCATGGCTTTGTTATACGCTATCTCCGCCATCGGCTTATTGCTCGTTGCAGTCGGTGGCTATGCTTGCCGCCTGTTGCGCGATGGGTAAAGGGGAAACGGAAAGAGGTCTTTTAACTTTTTCCTGACATCCGTTACATCCGTTACATCCGTCCTTGCGAATCCGTTGCCGAACTTCCTAACATCCGTTACCTCCGTTACATCCGTTACAAAATCCGTTGCCGAACATCCGTTACCTCCGTTACATCCGTTACAAAATCCGTTGCCGAACATCCGTTACCTCCGTTACATCCGTTACAAAATCCGTTGCCGAACATCCGTTACATCCGTTACATCCGTTACAGAATCCGTTGCCGAACTTCCTTCTCCTATAGTTTCTGGCGCGAACTCAGGTGAGCTTCAATTTCCGATCGCGATCGCCATACAGGGCGCAATTCCTTGCGAGCAAATAGCTGCAACTGATCGCCGGCGTGGGGCGAACCAGGTTGAGTGGCGTTGCCGTAACTGTTTAGCGCCATCGCTTTCACCGGATTGGAGAACTCAATCGCGGCGACAAAAGAATCGCCCGCAACCGCTTGAAAGCGATTGTCTTTCCGTGGAGCGAACCATACTGAGCGAAATACACCCAAAGCACCGTCAGCTCCATTTGCAGGCAAATTAGCCTCCCCAGGCAATCGGAAGACTTCCCCCCATGCCACATCTAAAGCGCCATAAGTTGCCTCAACTTTGGTTGCTGTAGCTTCCAAGACTCGCACCGCCTCCGCAGGATTTGCCAACCCGTCTGGCGTAGTTAGCGGCGCATCTTCGCTCCAAGGTTTGGCGAATAACTCATTAGCATTCATCGCTTTTTTCCAAAAGGCAAACAGCACCGCACCGCGACTGTCAGCATCGACTTTCCGATCCCAATTCGCGAGAACTTCTGCAGCGCGGCGAGCTTTTTCACTGCCTTGCCGTGCGGCGGGAATTAAATCATCGAGGAGGCGTGAGGCGAGTTCTACCTGAGTGGAATGTTTGTATTGTATCAATTCATCGAAAGAGATTTTTTGATCTTCTAAAAGCATTTTTGCCGATCGCTGCGATCGCAAATCCATCGGGCCGCGCGGTGCCATATAGGCGGGATAATTATCCGGTGAGATCGCCTTGGGAAACGTCGTCGTCCAGGGGGGATCGTTGGTATTTTGCAACCAACCGCTGGGCGGATCGACAACGCGCGGCAAATCCGCATAGGGATGATTTTTGCTCCACAAAGTCTCTGACGTATCGCCTGGGATTGTGTCTGACCAGTATTTAAAATCTCCGTTTTTGCGAATGGGGACTTGACCGTTAAACAAGTGCATGATATGCCCCTGGCGATCGGCATACATGACGGTAAACATGGGAATTTCTAAGCGCTTTAAAGCAGCCTCAAATTCATTGAAATTCCGGGCCCGTGCCATATCCCACCACTCTTCTAAAGCACCGGACTGTTCGAGTCCGACAACGCGCAGGGCGATCGCTTTACCTTGTTTTTCTGATAAAATTGGCCCGTGAACAGAACGCCGCACGACTAGAGATTCCGATCGCAAATTCCCATTCTTTTCTTTGACTTTTAAAACCTTCTCTTCTCTGTCAAATTTTCGGACTTCGCCATCGAAGCGATAGCCATCGTTAGCGAGGGGCAATTCGTAGGCATCCCAGCCATCGTGAGTGTTGACAGTATGAGTCCATCCCAAGTTGTCATTAAAGGCGATCGTTAATACAGGAAATCCGACGAGAGTCGCTCCGTAAGCGTTAATTTCTGGGGCAACCAGTTGTGCTTCGTACCATAAATATAAATCCGACCAAGGAAGGTGAGGATTTGCCAATAGCATGGCATTGCCACTTTGAGAATGGGAAGGAGCGATCGCCCAACCATTAGAGCCTTTGGGGGTATCATTTTCAGCGAGATTTTCAAGGCGCTCTGGATCGACTACAAAAGTAAAATTGATGACGCGCTGCTCGTGTGCCAATACATCTACCGGTTTGAGGGGCAATGCTACCTTTAATTCTTCGGTGAGCGCCTCTGGGTGTTCTTTTGCATAGGCATTCATTCCGCCAACAAAAGCATCGAGATAGTTGCGAAAAATGGGATTTTGTGATTCATACCACGCATTGGCGCGATTAGGAATTCCCATAGTTTGCACCCAGCGATCGGATTCCAGATAATCTTCGCCCCAAAATTCGGCAGCTTGCCCGCGAGCTTGCCCGTAAAGACGCAAAATCAGATTACCGTGACTTTGCATCTGCGCCCACCCGAAAGCGTAGAAAAGGCTTTTAGTATTCTCTCCGTAAATGTGTGGAATTCCATAGGTATCCCAAAGAATTTGAGTGCCAGTTTCAGGTGCGGATTGAACCCCATTATTGAGGAGCAAAACTACAACAAAACTCATTAATAAGGAGACAATCCGCCGGCATTGTTTTTTTCGTTGTATAAACACTGGAAATTAATTTGCTAGGTTTAAACTGAGACTTTGCACCCTTTTCAACAAGCTGCACGAACAAAACGGCGAGGATTTAAATCCTTTTTATAAGGTTATTTTTGAATTTGACCTTGTTGCCAATTTCCTTCTACCTTAGTTCCATCTGCATAAATGTAGGAACCTTGACCGTGTTTCTGACCGTTGAGGAATTCGCCATTGTAGCGATCGCCATTGGCGTAAATGCAGGTACCTTTGCCGTTGAACTGACCCTCGCTAAATTCGCCTTCGCAGCGATCGCCATTGGCAAAAATATAAACTCCTTTCCCGCTCATCTTACCCTTGACAAAAGTGCCTTTATAGCTATTGCCATTAGCAAATTCGCGGACACCCTCACCATTAAATTCTCCATTCTCGAACTGCCCTTGATAGCGTCCCCCTGCTTTAAAAGTTAACAATCCCTGACCCTGAGCGTTGCCCTTGACAAACTCTCCTTCATAGCGATCGCCGTTCGGATATTCGCGAACCCCTTTGCCGTGAAATTGCCCTTCGCTAAATAGCCCCTCATAACGCCCTCCGACCGCAAAAGCATAAATTCCCTGTCCGTGAGGTAGGTTATTTAGCAACTCTCCTTCGTAGCGGTTTTTATTAGCATATTGACAAACACCTTTGCCTTGAATTTTTCCTTCCTTAATATCTCCTTCGCAACGAGTGCCATTACTGAACGTAAAAGCCCCTCGGCCGCTGGGAGAACCGTTGGCAAAAGTGCCTTCGTAACGAAGCCCGTTAGCTGAAGTAAAAATGCCAGTTCCGTCGAACTCACCGTTTTTAAAAGTCCCTTCATAGCGATTGCCGTTAGCAAATTCGCGGACACCTTGACCGTTGAATTCCCCATCCGCAAATTCTCCTTGATATCGACCTTCTTCTTTAAATGTGTAAGTCCCCTTACCGTGAGGTTTGCCGTTGAGAAATTGCCCTTCGTAGCGATCGCCGCTGGCATATTGGCACCTAGCGGGGCCGCTAAGTTTTCCCCCACTCAATTCTCCCTCGCAACGTCCGCCATCGGGTAGAGTAATTACTCCTGCCATTGCGCTGTGAGGGTTGACAAACAACAGAGCAATTCCCAAGTTGGAACTAAGTAAGAGAGCGAGTCCAAGTCGTTGATATTTACTTAATATTGCTGGCAAGATTCCCAAATTCATAGTTTACAAAAAAATCAATTTTTAACTTTGCTGTTGCTTGAACGGTGCTATAGAATTCCCAACCAAATTGCTAGAATTTAACAAGAAATCTACTCGTTGAGCTGGAAAGTAATGGATGCAGTTTTTCCTTGAATGCCACTATCTGATGAGGCAAATTTCCATTTTTCTACTGTTTTAATCGCAGCGCGATCGAAGTCGTCGTACTTGCTAGAAGTCAAGATCGCGATGTTGAATGCCTTACCCTTGGGGTCAACATCAAACATGACTTCCACTCGGCCTTGCCGCCCTTCTTGTCTGGCGGAGCTCGGATATTCAGGTTTACCGCAGCTAATGCAAGTGCCCGGAGGCGGGCCGGAAGGGCGCGAAGGACTCCCGCCTTTGCTTGGATTTGTTGGTTTTGGCACTGGCCGGGAACCGCTGCCAAATGGCTCTGAGGAACCCCCGCCACCATTTCCACCTCCACCGGCTGATGAGTTCGATGCACTTCCGACCGGGCTACCAGAGGAGGCGAGATTTCCTACACCTCCGATCGCATTTCCAGAATTGCCACCGCCTCCTGGCTTAGTAGCTGTGACTGGCGAGCCAGCCGCGGGCGATCGCTGGATGGGCCCGGAAGAAGGATTTAATGCCTCTGAGGAAGGTTCCCCGCTACCCCCCGAAGCAGATGACGAAAGCGGGTTATTTTTTTCAGGGCCCTCGGAGGAGTTGGGATTTTCAGCATCTTTGGTAACGTCTGTCGAACTTCCAGCGCCCTTGGGGCGGGAAGCGGTAACAGGTGGTTCGCTCTGAGGGGGTTCCTGGCTCGCCGTTGTGCTGGGGCGATCGATTTTTGGAGGATCGGACGAGGGGTTTTTGGGTTCGTTGGCGATCGGGGTTTTGGGAGTTTCTGGGGGATTGAAATCCTGTTGAGGCGGGGGGGAAGGCTCCAGAGGAGGTGGGGGCGGCAAAGTTTCCGCTAAAGGCAACTCTTTCTCGATCTCTGGCGGGGGCGTTGCCGCCATCGGTGGCTCCTCTGGAATCGGCGGGGGCGTTGCTGCTACCGGTGGCTCCTCTGGAATCGGCGGGGGCGTTGCCGCTACCGGTGGCTTTTCTGGCTGAGTTGGCTCTGGTGGCGGTTCTGGTTTGAACGTCTCAGGTGGGGGAGATATCTTTTCTGGAATAACCGGCTCTGGCTTGGTTTCCTCTACTTTAGGCTCATCAAGCACAACAATTTCAATGGCATCCTCTGCAAATTCAGCAGGTTTGACCAACGCCAGAAGTAAGGGCAGCGCCACGCCGTGCAGTAAGGTTGAGGCTAACAAACCGATCGCCAGGACTTTTTTGAAAGCTTCTTCTTGTTGTTGTCTTTGCGTCGCCGAAATATTTGAAAAACTCATGCCCGATCGATCTCCTTTATGGATGGGTTGGTGACATCCTGGCTGGCTCCCCGACATCACCGGAAACAAGCTACCAACTGCGGGTTGAGCTTGCTATCAATGATGAACCTACAAATCTTATAAGAAGACTGTCACTTTTTTTAACACTCTTACTATTCTTTTGCATTTATTTTGTTTCGAGCTAGCGAGCAGATGCCATCAATCAGCATTTCCTCGGGCTGGGAGCTACCTCGATCCCATGGGCGCTGTCAATGTTCGGATTCTGACAGGGCCAGCTTCCACAACTCTTTAAATACAAGATTCCATAGGCCAATATACCAACATTTTTCAGCATTCTCAAGATTTTTAGAAAATTATCTATAAGTTTTATACAATTCAATATATTGAATGATAAATATAAATTATGACAATTTGTGAGTTAGGGCTTGAAATTTCTGAAAATTTGTGAAGTCTAATTGAGAATATTTAACAGTATTTAAGATTATTGTCAACTCCTAACGCACATACTTACCAAAGAGGCAGGGGGAGAAAAATCGGTCAGGATCGCAGTAGGAGCATTTTGGTTGCAGACGAAGATAGTCAGATACAGGTAGCGCGGGAAGTGCGGGAAGTGCGGGAAGTGCGGGAAGTGCGGGAAGTGCTTGCCTGAAACAATTCTCCGTCTGAATCACTTGTGCCTGCTTGACGCAAAAACTATACCAGCCTGCGATCGGGCTAATTGCATGATTAGGCAGTTGGCGATCGCTCAACACAGCTAACGAGAATACAAACCAATGGATGCTTTCATTTACATTAATGATGTAGCATCTAAATGAGCATATTTTGGTTCTACTTTAAACTTCTTTATTACGGATAATACGATTTCCATAAATAGCTTGTTCAATCCCTATTTATATAATTTATCCATGACTCTTCCAATTTTATCGTCATTTATATAATCCGCTTTTATTCCAGCACCTAACAAGGTTTCGATTCCTTTGTCTTCAAAAAATTGACTGAGTAAAGATAACGAACGGTCTTGATACAAACCCTAATCCATTAATTAAAATAGCTTTCACTAATATTCCCGCTGAGATTTTTTCCGAACATCTATTCCTAATTTATAGTTGATTATTTTAACTATTTCTATCTCATCAATTAGTCCAGCTACTATTCCTCAGTGAGCGATATTTTTGATTTTATTTTCTGAAGTAGGGGGCATTTTTTTAGCTAGATAATATTTTTGACGTTTTTTTGATTGTCTCACTTTTTTTGCCTCAACTGTCTAAGTATTTTTTACTTAGTCAGCTCTGGTAGCAATATACTATATTTTGTAGTGCTATTGAAGTGCGGAATGTGGGATATAGGGACAAATTGGGGGGTATCTGAATCAACGATTTGCCGAATTGTCACTAATATTGAATCAACTTTAATGAAAACGGGAAAGTTTGGTATTCCTGGGAAAAAAGCATTGTTCTAAGGTTGTGGGCCTGACGGGGTGACAACCCCGTTAAAACATAGACTCAATCAAGGACATAGCTCTCATACCCTTCTGAAAAAATGGCA
>NZ_JAUBTN010000035.1:0-65674 GCF_036705055.1 Microcoleus sp. CZ3-B2
AACCAATAACCAATAACCAATAACCAATAACCAATAACCAATAACCAATAACCAATAACCAATAACCAATAACTACTAACTAAGGACTAATTCCCCAAAAAATGGCTTCTGGTGCGTCAATTATGCAGGAAGCTGTATCGGGAAAGGCTGCGGTGAGGTATTGCAATAACAAAGTTCGATCGCCCCCGGTGAGTGCAATTTTGCTATTGGGAAACAACCTCTGCCAATCTTCAATAAAATCCCTAACTCCTGCCAGAGTGGCATACACCACTCCGCTGTGAATTGCCCCAGCAGTATTTTTTGCCCAGCGGTGTGGCAGATTTTCTGGTAAACTAACTGAGGGCAATGCAGCGGTTTGTTTCCCTAGCGACGACAATTGCAAACCCAAACCGGGCAAGATAGCGCCCCCAACTAAATACCTATTGACATCTGCCCCAGTAAATGTTAGAGCTGTACCAGCATCTATAACTAAAACTGGCCAACCCAATTGGTTGCCAGCACCCAGTAAAGCCAAAGCTCTGTCAATTCCTAGAGTAGGATACAGTCCCCCGATCGGCAACTGGTCTAAAGTAATAATTCGGACATTAGGATAACTCTGCCAGATTGCTGTTTGCTGGGGAACTACTGATGCCAAAACCAGAGGTGGCGCGATGAAAGAAACTGCGTCAGAATTAGAAACGGCGGGAGTATCATGAAGAAAAGGGAGATTTAGATCTGATATTTGGCCGATGGAACTCATGACTGTTTTTACCAAATATTCGGCTTTTTCTGTCTCACAGAGCGTGGAAACAGCATCAGCTTTCAGATGCTCTGTATTCCATGTTTTTTCTATGGTTTTCCCAGCAAATAATCCCCAGTGGAGTCGCGAATTGCCGATCGCCAAAGCTATTTTAACCTCGTCTTTACCTGTGAATTGAGGTGTCAGGTTGCTTGTAGCAACTAGCGGGCGAAAATTATCGACAATTGAGTTTTTCATGTTTATCGAGCGCGATCGTCAACATTGAACTAAAGATAGATTTTAGATTAATTTGATTCGCTTAACCTAGCAAGTAAGTCTAATTTACCTGCAAAAAAACAGGTTGCGCGCCCCCGACAATTGTTGTGGATGCTTCCAAAGTTTTAGAATTTTGTTCCTGCTAACCGATCTGTGAAGTAAATCTCAAAGCGAAAAATGGAAAATCTCAAATCGACCGATAGCTAAGGAATTTCAATGGCGCGCGCTTAATTTGTATTTTCGGCTACATAACCCACATTCTGCACCCTCAACTGTCACAGAGTACAATTACTCAGAGCAATCGATTTTTAAAGTGATAAATTATGCCTCTCAAAAAACTTTTTTCCGTCTATAGCGGTTTTCAAGCGTGGTGAGGTATACCCTAAGCCCACAGAGGTTTATGCCCTATCCTAGATAGTAGCTTTTATGAGAGATTGAAAGGCTATATATACGGTAATAAAGTATAATCTAGAGCTTAATTGTTCAATAAAAGTAAGTAAAAACCGATTGTGACAGTTGAGGGTGCGGAATGTGGACAGAACGCTTAATTTATATTTATAAATATTTGTAAAGCAAATAATTGCAAGGGTCGGGGTGCATCCTTTATAATGTTTTAATATCTTCCAACATTCCTAGTAGTGGCGATCGCGCTGTTGGCAGGGTAAGCAAATCTGTAAAGAACCAGGATCTATCGAAATACAGTACAACGGCAGAGTAAATATGTCTCTAAAAATACAACAACAAGAAAACCATTGCACGATCTTCACTTCGCAATTGCCGGAAGCTGAAAATTGGAGGCAGGAAGAAGGTCTTTTGCAGCCGCAAATAGACGAACAAAAAGCCCTAATTGTGCAGATGCAGCAGCAAGTTCAGCTATCAAACCTGCTCAACCAAATTAATAACGAAATTCGCAGCACACTTGACATAGAAGAAATTTTGACATCTGCCTGCCGATTGCTGGGGCAAGTGCTGCAGTCCAGCCGCGCGAGTATTTTAGTCAAAGAATCAAGTACAGGAAATATTTTAGTCACGCGGGGAGAGTACAACGCGGGGGATTATCCGATCCAACTGGGCATGAAAGTACCGCTTGCTGACAACCCGCACTTGGAAAAAGTTATGTCTCAGCAGGAGTCGCTAGCAGTGACGAAGTTTCTCGATTTTCCGGGGTTGAACCCACAAACCAGGACAATTGCGGAAGCTTTGGAGATTAAGTCAATGCTGTCAGTAGCTACTCGCTATCAAGGTGAAGTCAATGGCATAATTGGCTTGCATCAGTGCGATCGCGAACGGGAATGGACAGATTGGGAAAGGCAACTTGTAGAAGGGGTAGCTTCTCAATTGGCGATCGCGATCAATCAAGCCAAACTCTACAGGAAAACCCGCCGCCAAGCTGAACGAGAATCGCTGCTGCGACTGATCGGCAACCAAATTCGCAGTACGCTGGATCTGGGAACTATCCTGGAAACAGCGGTGAGAGAAGTCCGCCAAATGTTGCAGTGCGATCGAGTAATTATCTACCAGTTTGAAGATAACTGGCAGGGAAAAGTTGTCGTTGAAGATATGACGGTTCCTTGGCCTTCAATTTTAGGAGATATGGGGGCAGATAAGTGTTTCAGAGGAGATTACGCCGATCTTTACCAGCAAGGGCGAGTCAAAGCAATTAATGATATTTTTAATTCCGGTTTAGAGCCTTGTCACGTTGATTTTTTAGACAGTTTGCAGGTAAAAGCTAATCTGATCGTACCGATTATTACATCCAGAAATGAAGAAAATTCGCTGTCTGCCGACGGAAGTTGTAATTTCAAATTTCCCGGTAGACTTTGGGGTTTGCTGATTGCTCACGAGTGCCGGGATACTCGCAACTGGCAGCGACAAGAAATGGAGTTGCTGTCGCAGCTAGCCGACCAAATGGCGATCGCGATTCAGCAAGCAGAACTTTACAGCCAAGTCCGAGAAGCTGCGGTCAAATCTCAAGCTCAAACCCAGCAACTGCAAGCAGCGCTGCAAGAATTGCGATCGGCACAGCAGCAATTAATTCAAACCGAAAAAATGTCTGGTTTGGGGCAAATGGTGGCGGGAATTGCTCACGAAATCAACAACGCCAACAATTTTATTCACGCCAATTTGTTTCACGCTAAAGAATATTTTAAAGTCTTAAACGAAGCTCTTGAATTCTGCGGAACAGCCTGCCCGGAAGCCGCGGAAGCACTTGTCAAAATCAATGAAGAACTAGAACTAGATTATGTTCGAGAAGACTTTGGCAAACTGCTCAATTCCATGCGAGAAGGCAGCGGTAGGATTCGCTCAATCGTGACGACGCTGCGAAGTTTTTCTCGATTAGACGAGGCGGAATTTAAAGCGGTGGATTTGCATGAAGGTTTGGACAGCAGTTTATTGATGCTGCAAAATAAGCTAAAAACCAAGATTAAAATCGAGAAAGAATACGGAAGTTTGCCGCTAGTTAACTGTCATGCAGGCCAAATCAACCAAGTATTTTATAATTTGATTGACAATGCTTTAGATGCGATCGACTCTGCAGACAAACCGGGGGAATTAACAATCCGCAGTTGGCAAAGCGAGCCGGACTGGGTAGCAATTTCTGTCCGCGATACCGGAAATGGCATTCCTGCGGAAATTCAGGATAAGATTTTTGACCCATTTTTTACTACTAAACCTGTCGGGAAAGGTACTGGTTTGGGACTTTCTGTGTGCTATCAGGTAGTTGTGCAAGCCCACGGCGGCCGGATTCGGTGCGTTAGTGAGGTTGGCGGAGGTACTGAGTTGATTGTTGAATTGCCGTTGACCAATCAGATGGGTTGAGATGGGTTAATGATTAGTGGTTGTAAGTTGTTTTGGCATTTGAATTGCATATTTTTGGCTAGCAACTAGACTAACACCCCACTGATGGTTTAATTATTTTTTGAGGTGCAATTTAAATGCTGGGCGAGCTTATTATTGTAAGCCACCGGGTTTCTGTTTCCAACAATGCTTAAATGACGATCGCCCCAGCGCCATTTAATCACAGTATTTGGGCGATCGCACTTATTGTCGATCGCACTTATTGTCGATCGACCTTTTATTGAATTCCAGATTTTTTATAATATAGGGTATTAGCATATTTCGTGGCAAAAAGCAACGATCTAGATCATGAGTTTTTGATGAGCGCGATCGCGCTCCTGTCCAGCTCACCATCATATAATCGCGAGGATCCCTTGACTGCCATCTACCGCCAGATAGACCTTGCAAAAAACCGACGGTAATGCCGTAAAGTTATGCAACATCCAGCCTGAAGCAGATACTGTCTCAGATGCTAGATGTACAGTCTTGTCTCCAGACATTATTTAAGTCTCTAACAGGTGTCGCAGTCAGAGCAAGTGTCTACCACCAAGCGTCAGCCTTCTTCTTGACCGGGGTAAACTACTTGAAAACCTGAAACATCTTCCAACTCGATGCCCCAGAAAATCCATTTTATTTCAGGATTGCCGCGCGCGATCCGGTTCCACCTTAATCGCTGCCATCCTGCGGCGAAACCTCCGGTTTCACGCAGCCATGACTAGCCCTGTGGGTGGTTAAATTCGATCGAATGTTGGAAGCCATGAACGAAGATAACGAGTTTTCTGTCTTCATTTCCGATGAACAAAAACGGGCGCTCATTCTGAGCATCTTTTCAGCCTACTATCACCCGGAAGCTGATAAAAAAGAAGTTATTTTCGATACCAATCGCCTATGGTGTAGCAAATTACTTTTAATTGGGAACTATTTCCCAAAGCGACAGTCATCTACCCTATCAGGAACATCGCCTGGATAATGGATAGCATTGAGTTACGGATTCGGCGTAATGCCTTTGACCCACCTTTTGTACTTCAAAATGTAATATGTAATTATTACATTAACTTAGTAATTTACCCAACCTTAAAATCGCAAAAACTAAGTATTTGTACGTAAACAAACGTCAAATAACTCAGAATTTTCGTATTACTTGGCATACTACAAATAGACGTGCGGAATGTGGGTTTGATGTTTCCTAGTTATTTAATAATCCAGCGGAACGAGCGACCGTTTATAGTCGTACCGAAGCATTAAGCCAAGGTAATCGTTTAGTAGGATTTGCCGACAAGTCCCTGAAAGAAGTATTCTATAGCGAACAAAGTGCATCTCTACTATTAGTTGATTACAATTTATTGACAAAAGTACCAGAGAAAACTATATCGCTAATTTGTCAATTTTTAGGAGAAGAAAATTTCGATCGTGATTTCGATAATGTGCAGTAGGGCGAGCCATTATTTGACAATGAACTGAAAACCCAAGGGTTACATCAGGTGCGTTCTCAAGTCTAGTTTCAAGGAGAGAAAAGCAATCTTATTGCCAGACTCAATTGAGCGATTAGATAGATTATCTTGGTTGGAATAAGACCACAAATAGCCGCGCTAGTGCCATTGTCGAAAAAGCTAAATAAATCGTAAAACCTTGACATCTGTTCCCCGGAGATATCCCTAAACCTTTTTTTCAAGGGAAGTAGGGATTGACTTTAAGAACTATCTTGTCCCTTTTTTAAATGGGTTAGGAAGGGGGTATAGGGCGAGAGGATATCCAGCTTAACTCAAGTGTATTCAAAACCAATCAATCATTAACCGGAAACTAAGCATGACTAAGCAAATCATTTTCGTTGACTCCTCTGTACAAGATTATCAAAGCCTTGTTCAAAGTGCCGAGGGCGGTAAAGTTGTCATTTTAGATGACAAATCCAGCAAAATCGCGCAAATCACTCAATCCTTAGCCGGAGAAAGTGATATTGAAGCATTGCACATCATTTCTCACGGGAATGAAGGGAGTATCACACTCGGTACTGAGGTACTTGATGAAAGTGCGATCGAAACTTTCCGCGATCGGCTAAAACAGTGGGGAAAAGCCTTAACTAAAACAGGCGACATCCTATTATATGGATGTAATGTTGCTGCCGGAGAAGTTGGTAAGAAATTTGTCAAAAAATTAAGTGAAATCACGGGTGCGGCTGTAGCGGCTTCTAATAACTTAACCGGTGCGGCGGCATTAGGTGGAGACTGGAGCTTAGAAGTGAGATTTGGGGAAATTGAAACCCAACCCCTGAATTTTGCCAACTATGGTTATACTTTGCCAGCTACCATCACCAATGTCACTTCAACTGCACCGAATGGTAATTATGTGGCAGGTCAAACTATTCCGATTACCGTTACCTTTAGCGAACCCGTCAACGTCTCCTTCGCCCCGGGCTTTCCAGGATTCAATCTTAACTCAGGAGGAGTAGCAATTTATGCTAGTGGTGCAGGGACAAATACCCTCCTCTTTAACTACACCATAACTGGGGGTCAAGTCGCTGCAAACCTTGATTATAGCTCGACTTCTCTCAACGGTACGATAACTACAGCCTCCGATAATAGTCCTGCTACTTTAACGCTTCCCGTTACAGGTGGGGCTCTTGACTCCCTGGGTGACAATAAAGCCTTTGTCATCGCAGATGCAGTACCACCCACCATCACCAGTGTAACTGCCCCCGCCGCCGCCACTTACAAACTTGGAGATACACTCGACTTTGTGGCAACGTTCAGCGAACCTGTCACTGTCACAGCCGGTGCAACCTTACCCATTACTTTAGATAGTGGTGGGGTAACTGCTGTCTTAGTGGGTTCAGGAGCATTGTCTGCCACCCAAACCTTCCGTTATACTGTTGTAGCTCCCAACCTAGATACCGCTGGCGGCATCGCAGTGGGGACAGCCTTAACTGGAACTATTACAGATGGTGCCGCTAATGCTGTTGCTAACCCTACCTTCACTGCACCCGTCACTCCAACGGTAAATGTGGATGGAGTAGTACCCACCATCACCAGTGTAACCGGACCGATTACACCTGGTACCGGCACACCCACCACCACCTACTTAGCTGGAAATGTCCTCGACTTCACGGCGACTTTTCTCGAACCAGTCACCATCATAGGCGGTGCAAACTTACCCATCACTTTAGATACTGGGGGTACAGTCAATGCTACCTTAACGAGTGGAGGAGCATCATCTGCCACCCATACTTTCGGTTATACTGTTGTAGCTGGCAACGCAGATACCAATGGCATTGGAGTAGGGACAGCCTTAACATTACCTACCGGTGCGACTGTTAAAGATGCCGCAGGGAATGATGCAACTCTTACCTTCACTCCACCCGCAACTCCAACGATAAACGTGGATGCAGTAGTACCTACAGTCACCAGCATCGTTCGTAAAACTCCTACAACAGAATCAATCCCTGGTACAACCACCGCCGTGACTTACACGGTGACATTTAGCGAACAGGTTAGTGGCCTAGATCCCGCTGATTTTACCGTTACTTCCGTCGGCGGTGTTACTAATACCGGTGTTGTCGTTTCGGCACCAACCGCCAGCAACAGTGTAGATGTTACGGTGAATGGCATTGCAGGTGGTGATGGTACTATCCGCTTAGACCTAGCTGCAGCTCCCACAGCGCTTGTTGATAATGCAGGTAATGCCGTCGCAACACCATTTAACACTGGGGACACCTACACGAGAGATGCAACACCACCAATTCTCCAAAGCGTTACTTCTACCACCGCTACTGGCAGTTACAGCAACCTAGCTGCTGCTCCTGATATCAACGTTACTCTAACCTTCAGCGAACCTGTCACATCAACGAGTGCCATAACTGTCGCCTTAAATAATGGTGGCACTGTCACTATTCCAGCTTTCGCCACCGCCGCTGCATCTGTTAGCGGCACTTATACTCCACCAGACGGAGCCACTCCGGGAGTTGCAGGAGCCGGAGATATTCCCCTTCTTGACCTGTTCGCAACAACTCCCATAAATTTGGTTGGAGGTTTAGCAACCTTAACAGATGCTGCTGGCAATGCTATTACTTCTCTGACTCCTACTACGGTATCTTTAGCAGCTAATAACATAACGGTAGATACTAAGGAGCCAACTCTTACCTTAACAACCGCAGCAGTAGCACCTGTCACCGGCCTGTTTAGCGTCACGGCTACCTTTGATGAGACTGTGGGAACAACTTTTGATGATACTGATGTCACTTTAGGCAATGGTAGTATAAGTAACTTTGTTCCAAGTGCTACTACACCTGGACTCTACACCTTTGATGTCACACCTACAAATGATGGGCCTGTCACCATTGATGTCGCTGCATCTAAAGCGACAGATGCAGCATTAAATCCCAATACAGCAGCGCAACTGCTGGTTAATGCGAACGTTCCACCTAAAGTCACCAGTATTAGCTCAACTTCCCCTGATGGTAGCTATGGGACTGGTAAAGTAATTCCGATTACCGTCACATTTACCGAACCCGTCGTCGTCACTGGTTCACCGACGATCGCGCTCAACTCCGGGGGGACGGCTACCTATCGCACTGTGGGTGGTGGTAGCGGTACGAATACGCTCACCTTTGACTACACCGTAGCAGCAGGTCAAACCATCGCTGACCTGGACTATAGCGCGATCGCTGCCCTTACCCTGAATGGCGGTACGATTAATGACGCAACGGTGACGACTAGCGCAGCGATACTCACTCTTCCCGCTCCGGCTGCAGCTAGTTCCTTGGGTGCGAATAAAAACTTAGTCATTGACACCACCCCACCCACCGTTACCATCAACCAAGCCAGCAGCCAAGTTAACGATCCCACGAGTAATAGCCTGATTAACTACACCGTTGCATTTAGTGAACCGGTGACAGGTTTTGATGCTACCGACATTACTTTTGCTGGTGTTGCTGGCGCTACCGCTACTGTAACAGGAGATATTACAGGTCAAAATTACAACGTAGCCGTTACAGGTTTCACCCAACCAGGAACCTTGACTGCTACTATTGCCGCCAATGCTGCCAACGATTTAGCCGGAAATGGTAATACAGTCAGTACCAGTACGGATAATTCTGTCACCTTTAATCCGGTTACTCCCTACGTCACCGCCATCAACAAACTCGATCCAGATCCTACTGCTGCTACAACAGTTAATTATCAAGTCACCTTTAATGAAGCTGTAACAGGAGTTGATGCTGCGGACTTCACCTTAGTAACGAATGGTGTCACCGGCGCAACTATCGGTGCAATCACGGGTTCAGGCACAACCTATAATGTCCCAGTGAACACAGGGACTTTAGATGGCACGGTGCAACTGGATTTAGTCGATGATAACAGCATCCTTAATGCCCTGAATGCTCCTCTAGGTGGAGCAGCTTTGAACGATGGAGACTTTAAGGGACAGGTTTATACTGTTGGTAAAAACAGCCCGCCTGTTGTCGCCGTTGCGATCGGCGATACGTCAGCAACGATCGATACGGGGTTTACTTTTACAATACCCACAGGTACGTTTACCGATCCTAACAACGACCCGTTAACTTACACCGCGACATTAGAAGACGGAACAGCGTTACCGACTTGGTTAACCTTTGATGCAGCAACAGGCATTTTTAGTGGCACACCTGCAACAGCAAATATTGGAAACCTGAAAGTTAATGTGGCTGCTTCCGACGGTCAAGCTTTTACGACCAATACTTTCCTGTTAACGGTATCCGATAAACTCAATACTCCTCCTGTTGTTGCCGTTGCGCTTAACGATACGTCAGCAACGATCGACACGGCGTTTAGTTTTACCATACCCACAGGTACGTTTACTGATGCTAACAACGACCCGTTAACTTATAGCGCGACATTAGAAGACGGAACAGCGTTACCGACTTGGTTAACCTTTGATGCGGCAACAGGCATTTTTAGTGGCACACCTGCAACTGCAAATATTGGAAACCTAAAAGTCAAGGTGAGTGCTTCTGATGGAAAGATTCCTAATCTTCCTGCCAGCAATACCTTTATCTTAACGGTATCCGATAAACTCAATACTCCTCCTGTTGTTGCCAGTGCAACTATCGATAAGTCAACGACGAGCGGTGCGGTGTTTAGTTTTACAGTACCGGCCGGTACCTTTACGGATGCTGAAAATGACCCGTTGACTTACACCGCAACGCAAGAAAACGGCACGGCGTTACCTACTTGGTTAGCATTTGACGCGGCGACTCAGACTTTTAGTGGCACACCTGCGGCTGCAAATGTCGGAAACTTAAAGATCAAATTGACTGCGAATGACGGGAAAGCCTCAACCAGCGATTTCTTCCAACTTGTCGTGAATGCGGCACCGACACCCCCGCAGACACCCGGACAGGGATCCTCGCCGACACCATTACCGATACCAACACCAACACCGGGCCCATCGCCGACACCATCGCCGGGGCCATCGCCGACACCAACACCGGCACCCACATTAGTAATTAACACGCCGCCAATCAGTCTCATCGGTCGTGGCGAACCCACCGGTTTCCCACAAAATCAAGTAGTAGATGGTCAATATTTACTCACCGATGGAGATGATAGCAGCATCCCAACTTCAGCCTTTGGTCAACCAATTCGCGGCTTATCTGGCAATGATAACTTGACCGGAAGTAGCAACGGCGACACCATCTTTGGCGACCAAGGTGCTGATATCATTAATGGTGCTGATGGTAACGATTCCTTATTTGGTGGGAAAGAGTCAGATCAATTATCAGGTGGCAATGGTAATGATTTCTTGAGTGGCAATAATGACAATGACACTCTCACCGGCGGTGCTGGTAATGATATCTTACGCGGTGGTAAGGAAAATGATGTCTTGCTTGGCGGAGATGGAGATGATGAGTTGTGGGGCGATCGAGGTTTCGATGCTCTCACAGGTGGTGGAGGAAGGGACACCTTTGTATTACAATATACTGACACTAACCCATCTCAAGCTGATGTGATTACTGATTTCAATTCTTCTGAGGATAAAATCAGATTGGTTGGTTTTAGTTTCAGTCAATTAACTTTTGAGTCAGTCAACGTCGTTTTAGATGGGGCGACGGCTTTAGCTTCAACGGCAATCAAGTCTGGTAATGACTACTTAGGAGTGGTTTATAATGTGAACCAATCTGCTCTTAATAGTGGTTCTTTCTTGTAAGATTGCGGGGAAAAAACGCTTAGCAAAAGCATCAAAGGGAGGCGATCGCCTCCCTGGAAGCCGGCAACTCAAAACTCTTTATCGCCTTAGCTTCTATAAATCAAAGCCACAGGCTCAAAACTCGGTACTACCAAATCACCATTCTGCTTAGTCAACTGGTTGTACAACCGTTCTCTATTCGGAAAATTAGCAGCAGGTAGTGTCGGAAAACGGCGATACGACACCGTATCTTCCCCCAAAAAACATAAAGCGAAGTCCCATACATCTTCCGAAACACATCATATCAAATCCTCTCTTCATGGGAATAGTAAATTCACTGTTAACTGTTGACTGTTAACATCATGTATGAGTGCAACCGGAATTGATATCACTAGCACCCAAAACTTAGAAACCGGGTTTCTGAGTTTTGGGTGCTTCCCATTTATTTTAAAATTTGATAGGTAAAATTGTAATTTTGTCAATACCTAATTTGTAGATTTTTTCCAAAATGCCCGCGAAACGAAGCTATCCCGTAGGCGATCGCCCCATCCATACATTAATAACTTTCAAGTTACTTAACACCTTCATAAGAAATTTTATGAAGATTTACAAAAGAAACGTGCCAGAATGGAAACAATAAGGTAATGGATAACAGACAAGGAGGCACAGTATGGTAGCCCTGACTGAACGAGTCCAACGCAGATTGACAGTGGAAAAAGTCGAAATTGCCCCTGATACAACGGCAATTCGATGCCTGGACTGGGATAGAGACCGCTTTGACATTGAATTCGGACTCCAAAACGGTACAACTTACAACTCATTCATCATTCGCGGCGAAAAAACCGCCCTCGTCGATACCTCCCACGAGAAGTTTCGCCAGCAATATATGGAGACTCTGGCGGGGGAAATTGACCCGAAACAAATTGATTATCTAATTATCAGCCACACCGAACCAGACCACAGCGGTTTAGTCAAAGATGTGCTGGCTTTGGCACCCCAAGCAATTGTCGTGGGGGCGAAAGTAGCCATTCAATTTTTAGAAAATCTTGTACACCAGCCTTTTGAGCGGCTTGTAGTCAAAAATGGCGACAAATTAGATTTAGGTAACGGCCACGTTATCGAATTTGTATCGGCACCTAACCTGCACTGGCCGGATACAATTTTCAGTTACGACAGCAAAACTAAAGTGATGTTCACCTGCGATGCTTTCGGGATGCACTACTGTTCCGACAGTACCTACGATGACGATTTGGCAGCGGTTGAGGAAGATTATCACTTTTATTATGAGTGTTTGATGGCTCCCAACGCTCGATCGGTACTCAGCGCCATGAAGCGGATGGCAGAATTGGGAGAAATCGGTACGGTGGCAACAGGTCACGGGCCGCTGCTCAGGTACAATGTAGTTGAACTTACTGGACGTTACAAAAAGTGGAGCCAAGCCCAAGCTAAGGCAGAAACCACGGTAGCGGTATTTTACACTTCTGATTACGGATTTAGCGATCGGCTCAGTCAGGCGATCGCCCACGGAATCACCAAAACCGGTGTCGCCGTAGAAATGATGGACTTGAAAACCGCCGACTTGCAAGAAGTCCGGGAACTTGTCGGTACTGCTGCGGGGCTCGTGATTTGTTCGCCGCCTAGTAACGGCGCTGCTGCAGAAAATGCCGAAGCAGCTATCAACACAATTTTAGTCGCAGCTAACAACAAACAATCCTTCGGTTTGTGCGAATCCGGCGGCGGCGATGACGCATCTATTTACCCGCTGCGAAACAAGTTCAAAGAATTGGGTTTGAAAGAAATATTTCCCAATATTTTGATCAAAGAAGCGCCGACGGAAGCAGTTTATCAACTTTGCGACGAAGCCGGCACCGACTTGGGACAGTGGCTGTCGCGGGACAAGGCTGTCAAACAGATGAAATCCCTCGATAGCGACTTGGATAAAGCTTTGGGACGCATCAGCGGCGGACTGTACATTATTACCGCTCAAAAAGGCGCGGTTAGCAGTGCGATGTTAGCTTCTTGGGTGACGCAAGCGAGCTTTAAACCGCTGGGTTTAACTATAGCAGTTGCGAAGGATCGGGCGATCGAATCGATGATGCACGCGGGCGATAAATTTGTGCTCAACGTGCTCGAAGAAGGCAACTATCAAACCTTGATGAGGCACTTTTTGAAGCGTTTTGCTCCTGGTGCCGATCGATTTGCCGGAGTTAAAACTCAACCAGCCAGCAACGGTTCTCCAATTTTGACAGATGCTTTGGCTTACATGGAATGCGAAGTAGTCAGCCGGATGGAACTTTCGGATCATCATATAGTATATGCTACGGTCGATAGCGGTCGCGTATCCAACCCCGAGGCGCTGCCGGCAGTTCACCACCGCAAAGTCGGCAATCACTATTAGGAAGTGAGTTAACAGTTGACAGTTGACAGTTGACTGTTAACTGTTGTCAGGAGCAAGAGGGAAATTAAACGATATATCGATCGACAGTCTGAGTCAACACAGGCCAAACTGATTAGTAAGGTGCGTCAGACGATGTTTTATTCGACTTCATCATCGACTATCTACTGACGCACCCTACAATTAAAGTCTAGGACGCAACTGGCTACGCCAAAACTCTCAACTTTGTGCTTGTGGCGCACCTTACCAGGTTCTAGGTGTTGGGTGCGCCACAAGCAGCAAACCGGGCAAACCGTTGTCATTTAGACTCCATTTTAACTAGGGGAATTGCTAATGCCCGCTAATCTTTTAGAAGACCGAGATTACACAATTATTATTGCCAGAAGCGATGGCAGCCGAGACCCAAAACATCCTTTTTATGAGGAATGGGTAGAAGCACAGGCATCTCTGATCGACTTAGCAAAAAAATGTCAAGAATTTGACAGTGACGGCATAACCGTCTATGAAGCTTCTACTCCTATGTGGAAGTATAAAAATTCTAATGTTGCCCGGTTGGCTGAAATTTTGCAGCGACAAAATACGGAACCTGATTCAGCAAAACCGACTGCAATTAATTTGGCAGAACCTCTAACCACAGCTTTTAGCGATTATTTTCAGCTCAAAACAAAGGCGGCTGGGAAACAAGGAGCAATAATTGTTGTAGTGCTAGATGAAAAACCAGAAAATGGCGCTGCTATCGCCGAAATTCTTGTAAGTGCGGCCAATAAAATAGATAGAGATGAAGAAATTGGTGTGAGCTTTATCCAAATTGGGGACGATTTGAAAACCCAGAAATTTCTAATTGATCTGGATACCAATTTACAGGTTCAAGGTGCCAAATTTGATATTGTAGATACCAAATTTTGGCACGAAATTAAAAGAAGTTCTGTTGTTCAGTTTCTCATAGGTGCAATAAATGACTAACGCTCTAGTTTCCAGAACCGCATCTGATGCCAAACCGCGCGACGTGCAGTTTGTCCAAATTGCTGCAGATACGGTAACAGTACGATCGCGCACTTGGGATAGACTAAAATTTGAAGTAGAATATTCCCTGCAAAAGGGGACGACAGCAAACAGCTATATCATTCAAGCCGACAAAACAGCTTTGTTTGACCCGCCGGGGGAATCTTTCACCCAAAATTATCTGGATTCTTTGCAGCAACGGGTGGACTTGACAAAGCTAGATTATGTGATTTTGGGGCATTTCAACGCTAACAGAGCTGTCACAATTACAGCTTTGTTAGAATTGGCTCCGCAACTAGCTTTTGTTTGTACAAATCCAGCGGCGATTGGTTTGCGAGGCGCTTTTCCCGAACAAGAATTAAACATTATGATTGTGCGGGGAGAAGAAACTCTCGATTTAGGAAAAGGTCACAAATTAAAATTCATCGCGACTCCGACTCCCCGCTGGCCTGACGAACTTTGCACCTACGATCCGCAAACTCGAATTGTGTTCACGGACAAATTTTTTGGTGCTCACGTTTGTGGCGACCAAGTATTCGATGAAGGGTGGAGCGTATATAGCGAAGACCGGCGCTATTATTACGATTCTCTGCACGCATCTCAGGCTAAACAAGTGCTGACGGCAATGGATAAATTAGTCGATTTACCAACAGCATTTTATGCTCCAGGCCACGGCCCAATCGTCCGTTACGGCCTCCACGAACTGAGCAATTTGTATCGGGAATGGAGCCAGCAACAAAATTCAAAAGACTTGACAGTTGCTCTACTTTATGCTTCGGCTTACGGAAATACGGCTACTTTGGCGCAGGCGATCGCCAAAGGCATTACGAAAGCAGGCGTTGCTGTAGAAACGATCAACTGCGAATTTGCCGAACCGGGAGAAATTAAAGAGGCGATCGAGAAATGCGCGGGATTTATCATCGGAACTCCGACGCTAGCAGGACACGCGCCGACGCAAATTCAAACTGCTTTGGGAATTGTGCTCTCAACAGCGGCTAAGAGCAAATTAGCGGGGGTTTTCGGTTCCTTTGGCTGGAGTGGAGAGGCGATCGATTTAGTAGAAAACAAGCTGAAAGATGCTGGCTACCGCATTGGATTTGAGCCGATTAGAGCGAAATTTAAGCCGACGGCGGCGACGATTTACGAGTGCAAAGAGGCGGGAACAGATTTTGCTCAAGCTTTGGTGCGATCGCAAAAATTGCGGGCACCGAAACCGCAGTTGACTGGTGGGAGCGATCGCACGGAACAAGCAGTGGGAAGATTAGTAGGTTCGCTGTGCGTAGTCTCGGCGAAGCGCGGAGATCTTACGAGTGCGATGCTGGCTTCGTGGGTATCGCAAGCCACGTTTAATCCCCCTGGCGTGACGATTTCGGTGGCTAAAGATCGATCGATCGAAGCTTTGATGTACGCCGGAGATAAATTTGTGCTCAACATCTTAGCAGAAGGGCGACAGTTGCGGAAGTATTTCATGAAAAACTTTGCTCCGGGAGAAGACAGATTTGCCGGAGTTGAAACGGTGGAAGCTAGCAACGGCTGTCCGGTTTTGACAGAAGCTTTAGCTTATCTCGAATGCGAAGTAATAAGTCGGATGGAATGCGGCGATCACTGGGTAGTGTATGCAGCGGTTGAAAACGGTCATTTGCTGAAAAATGACGGGGTAACAGCGGTGCACTACCGGAAATCGGGCAGTCATTATTAAGCGGCGATTAGGACACGGCACCGCGCCGTGTCCCTACAAATAGATCGAAGTTTTTACCTGGGTTAATCCGCGTCAATCTGCAGTTACCAAAAACCGATTTACTTTGTCTCAACCGCCGATTGTGGCCACAAATAAATAGCGCCAGAAATCAAAGTTAAAGCCACAGAAACCCAAAAAGCAATTAATGCGGGAAAATTCCATGCTTCAGACAAAGGAGCAATTAAAAGCGCGATCGCCACAATCTGACTAACCGTCTTCAACTTGCCCCAAATATTAGCTCCAGAAATCGTAGTTTTATTAACACGCCACCCCGCAATTGTCAACTCCCGCCCCAAAATTAAAAACACTGCCCAAGCCGGCACTTTACCCAACTCAATCAACACTAAAAGCGGCGCTAACACTAACAATTTATCCACCAAAGGATCGAGAAACTTTCCCAAATCGGTAATTTGATTCAGCTTCCTAGCCAAATAGCCGTCCAGCCAATCAGTAGCCGCAGCTACCACAAAAATTGCGGTGCAAATCCAGCGACTTTGGGCGCTGGGATCGTACAAACCGTAGAGCAGAAAAGGCACTCCCAGCAAGCGGGAAAAAGTAATCAAATTAGGTAAATTCATCATAGAAGTCGTGGGGAATTGGGACTTGGGAATTGGGAATGGGGAATTGGGAATGGGGAATTGGGAATTGGTCATTGGGCATATCGTGTCCGGTCGATTGACAACGATAAAATTGGATCGAGCGTGCGGAGTTTAGTCCACACTACGAACTGTTTTTGCGATCGTAATCTACCAGAAATGATGTCATCAGTCATCAGTCATCAGTCAAGGGAGAGGGATATGAACAAAAATTAAGGGCAATATTTTGTAAAAATATTGCCCTTAATTTAACATTTTTACTGTTAGCAAAACAGCTTTTAGCTCAATCTTTATCCACAGCTCACGACAAACTAACAACCAAAACAGCAGGTATATTAACACGCAGCTTGTTTATTTAAGATAACCCAAATTGTTTTGCAAATCAGATTGATGTCTTGACAAACCTCTGTCTTTCATGGGAGAGGATTCTTGATTCATATCAAATCCTATCTTCATCGGAATAGTAAATTCACTGTTGACTGTTGACTGTTGACTGTTAACTCGATTTTATTATTCCGATGCAACCGGAAACAATATTACTTGCAAGCAAGCATCTTGACTGGGAATGAAAATTTAATCACTTAAGCGATTTCTCGTTATATCGTTTCCGCTTGCATCGGAATGATTTAACCTTATTAGTACGCAGAGTACACAGAGTCCGAGAATATATATCTGAATCATTCCGATGCTACCGGATTTGATATTACCCATCGCTCGGTGTGTCAACATCCCAAACAATGGTGAGCGGTTCTAAAAATTTTTGCTGGCTGAATCCGGCGAGTTTTCCTAAATATTCGCGCACAAGCCTAGCGTGCTCGATATTCAAGCGATAACCCCGCGAGACATCCTCAAAGAAAAGCGGCTCAGCCAAAATTGCTTGCCAATCAGGATTTTGCCTCGACTCCTGGGCTAGCAACATGAAATCTTGCTCCTCCGGCAAAAGTCCCGCCGGCAATTTTCCAGCCAAAATCTCCAAAATCCGAGGCCTGCAGGTGCGGGTATTCACGCCTTGGCGTTCCAACAACTGCAAAATTTCCTCAAAACTCTGAGTTTGGGCACCCAAAACCTGCATTAATTCCCACAGCAGAAAAAAGTCGCTGTACTGCTGCGGCACATCCAAAATTTGAGGATAAAGAGCCAAACTCGCCAACCCGCAGGCAACTAAACCAATTTTTTCTGAATAGTTGGTGCTTGGCAATACAGAATCAACAGCCGAATTGTGTGACTCAGAAATATTGCGATCGCCCTCAAATTCCCTGTCTAGCCTGTCTTGAACGACGATCGCATTGGGCAGCTTCTGTCGCAACCAACGGGCGATCGCAGGCCAAGCGCCCATACCTCCAGTACAAATCGCGCGATCGATCCCCGCCGGCGACATTCCCGCGCGGCTGAGCAAAGCATTTAATTCGCGGTTCAACTGCTGCACAAAAGGCACTAAAACCAGACTTTCCAAATCTCTGCGCTTCACATCCCAATGCTGCTGGCCAATATTCAAAACAAAACTTTCTTGATGTTGCAAAATAACTTTCAAATGCCTTGCCGCTGCCAACAATTGCAGCCCAAAAGCAGAACCTTGCAACCGCTGCTGCAATTGATAGCGACTAGGCAAATCGGGATGCCCCGGACGCGGCAAATCGACCGACATTCCCCAAGTTTCATTTTTCGCCAACAACTGACAGACAATATCCTGATCGAAAGCATCGCCAGCAACATCAAAACTTTGGCAAGTAAAATCAGCACGAGTTAAACTTTCAAGATTGGAGGGCAAATCAACTAAAGCTAATTCCACCGTTGTCGCCCCCGCATTCAGAATCAAAGTTCCCCCGCTAAAAGCCCCATCATTCACAGTTAGCGGTACAGCTTCTGCGACTTTGCCACTAATAGAATCGAGCGCCGAAGATTGCACTTCTGTGGAATTTTTGATAGGAGTTACAACAGCAATTAAAGTGGCGATCGCATCTGGCACCACAAAAATTTGCGAAGCCGAAGCCACCAAACCTGCGCCCAAAACAGCCTCCCGCAGGTTAAACCGATAAGCATCCGACCAACCCGCCGGAGTCCCCAAAATTACACCCTGCAAGTCTGAGAGTGCCGCATCCAGAGTTTCAGCAGTCAGTCCCGAAGCTTTACAAACTTCCCCCGATCCCCCAACTTTTTGCCCTCGGCGGGGATTCAAAGTAGCCAGCAGCGCCCGTACACCTTGCACCGGTATGGCGACCGACAAAGCCCCGCCATAGCACTGCAACAGCGGTTCGTACATCCCAGCAGCTTCTCGCTGATAAGGAATGGTCACTTTTAAAGGCAATTTAAAATTTTGCAGCAAAAATTCTTCCCCTGGCCAAGCCACCTGCGGGTCTGCATTGCTTGGGACTGTTTCCTCCACCGCCACAACCGAGGGAATCCGAAAGGTAGCCGAGGCTTCCGGGGCCTGCGGTGTTTCCCAGTAAATCGGGTACAACTTGCCGCTGGTGCGATTGAGCAAAGCAGCCGACAGTCCGCCCGATGCCAAATCAATGCCCAAATACCAGCGAGAATTCCGGCGTTTTGGAGATTGAGAGGAGGAAGGGGCGATCTCGCTGGGAACAAAATCTGCTGGCGACTCTTGCTGCTGCGCGCTTTCCCTAGGCTCGGTTTTCGCCTTAACAGCTTTTGTTTTATTCTCTGTGGGAATTAGGTTTTTTTTTTACTTTCTGCTGGAGTCGATCGCAATTCATCAGTTTCTGCAATTTCTCGATCGGTTTGAGTCAAACTAGCCAAAATGTCGTCTAGCGTCAACTTTGACTCATCTTCCTCAACAAACAAATCATCCTCAAGTTCGTCTTCCACAACAAACGGTTCATCTTCAGATGAGAGTTCCAACACATCGGAGAACAAATCCTCCAGCGTGCCGAATTCTTCCTCTAGGGTTTCGGGAAAGGGATTTTCTGCACCGTCGTCGGAGGAATTCGCCAAATTAAAGCTGCTAACCGCACTTGAATTCGATCGCCCTTGGGCCGTATTTTCCAATCCCTCCAGATTGTAGAGGTCTGTCTCCAACAATTCCAGAGTATTGTTATCCAAATTGAGAGCTCGATCGAGGTCATCTTCTAATGCTTCAACCGGCAGCAAATCCTCATCCGGCGAAGCTTGGATGTAGTCATCATCTAATAGCTGCGAAGATGCGTCGGACTCGCCCGTGCGAACATCACGAGCACTGGGGAGGCGCGCGGCACTGGGTTGCTTCGGGCTAGTTTCAGGAGTCGCGCTCAAAGTCGGCGGCTGTGGTAATGTTGCAGTGTCGGAACTATCGCCTAGGTTTTTAGCGGTTGCTCGATTTGGTCGATCGTCCGAATCAAGTTGCGGCGCGATCGAACTTTTGGCTGGCGGTTCTGAAACTTGAGGTACTGTTGCAACTTGCAGTTCAAATAAATCTTCACTATCTAAAGTTAGATCCTCGATCGAATCACCGATTACAAAGTCTGAAGTTTCACCCAAATAATCTTCCAGCGATTCGCCTTCATCCAGCAGATTTACAAACAAATCTTCCGCATCATTCAAGAGTTCGGCAGTTTCCTCGCCTGCTTTTTGAGATATTACCGCTTTATTGGTCGCAGCACTTTCAGTATTTTCTATAGTAAACTCTTCGAGTTCTAATTTTAATTCTGCGACTTCTTTTTCCGCAAACAAACTTGCGTACAAATCTTCAACATCTTCGCCATTTTCTGCTAACATATCTTCCGACTCAGCGCCGGACAACAGAGTTACAGATGCTGATTCTTCTTCTGGTGCAGAACCGAACAAATTATCTTCCCAATCCGAGAGAGAGAGAGGAGTTTCAATAGGATCGCGATCGTGCCTCACCTGTCCGAATTGCTGAGAAATTTCTGTACCGGCGTAGGGAAATCTGTCTTGTTCTGGCAGTTCGCCGCTCAGATTTTCACGGGTGGCAGGGGCATCCGGTTCGATCGCCCGATTTGAGATAGCGGGAGCCGCACCAGAGCTGTCTGTGGCTCTTGGGGCTGCCGTTTCGAGGTTTTCCACAGATATCGGCTGCTGAACGTAGGAAGACGCTTCTCGTCCCAACTGTGTCGCCAAGTGGTTAACAAAAGCCGCGAACATTGCCTCGCTCTGCTGGCTCAAACCGTACATATTTTCGAGTCCTTGTCCCAAGGAAGCTTGATAGCTTTGCAAATTTGTTTCCAAACCCTCGAAGGCCATATTCATCGTCGAATCTAGCCTCATCAGCAGGCTGTCGGCACGAGCTTGGAAATTTTGCATTTGCTCCAACCTCTGACCCGGTGTCAGCAGCGGGAGTTCTTCTGAAGTTTGTGGGTTTAAAGCCGATTGTTCGGATTGTGCTGCACTACTTGGCAAAAACTGATTTTCTAGGGTAGCGAAAATTTGGGACAAATCGCGATCCAAGGTTTCTGTCAAGCGGCTCCTGAGCACCTGCAAGAATTCAGAAATGATTTGCTGTTGGTTAGCTTGTTGCTGAGCTAGGGATTGTTGCTGCTGCCGTTGTGCTTCTAGCTGTTTGATTTCTTGAATTAGAGCTTGCTGCTCTTGTCGCAGAGCTTCTATGTCTTCTTGCAGCGGCCCCGTCAGGCTCGAACGCAGGTTGCTAATTTCTCCGGTGACGGCAAGCATAATTTGCTCTGCTGCTGAGGGAATCGCGGGCGGCATCGGCAATTTTGGCACTGGAACCGGTACCGGGCGGACGTTTGGGGCCGGCGGCCTGTTGGGAATTGCTAGCTTTGAGTCTTGGGAAAACAGGTAAGCGCGAACTCGCTCTAACAGTTGGCGCTGGTGGACAGTATCAAGAGAACCCGTCCAAGGCAAGCGGGGGGCGGGCTTGCTGAGTACCTCGTCAATCTCAGCAATTAGTGCTTGAATTTTGTACTTCTGAGAATTCAAGGGCGGAACCTCTGGGAATGCGGCTTGGCAGAAATTTTGTTGAAAAAAGAGTGAAGTCAGGCGGCAGCTATACCAATAGATAGAATAATCTGAATGCGAGCCTGTAAATAATCGACTAATATTTTATGACAACTTGGAATTAACCTTTTGCTTTTGCCTTCGGATGACTTCTATTACCCATCATAGGTTAGCTGGTACTTCCGCATCAAATGCTGGCTTCTATCAACTGCAAATGTTCTCAAATTCTGTGGCTGCTTTCCGTTTTTGCCGATCGACTGCAGGGACGATCCCGGAAGAGGGATAGCTGGGCTTGATGAAATGCAGGCTGGCACCGGCCCGGGGCTGTGGCGTGCCGCACCGGCTGGCCATTCTATCTCGCTCTTTCACCGAAAGCAGAACAGTTCGCGCGTCGCAGTTCAAAAACCCGGTTTCTCGATCGCCCGTCTCTGGCTCGCGGGCCGCGATCGTCTCAAAAACCGGGTTGAGAAGGCCTTACTCCGACAGAAAAAACCTCAAACAATTGGCGATCGGTAACAGCCCCATTAATTACAAAAAGACTCTTGAAGCTGGTTAGGCCCTGGGGCTATTTGCAAGTGTAATTAATTCTGCCCGCCCTACTTACCGTTTCAAAAAAACAATGCAACTGTATGTCCCTAACCCAAACTCATATCCAGTAACTCATTCCCAATGCTTCAATTCTTTAATCTTCAATCGAAAATTGTAGGATTTAGGTGCCCCAAATTCGGCTTTATCCGGCTACAGTTGATGGTAACAACCTCCGATGATAGCTTTTGATCTGTATTCGTGGTTAGAAAGATTAATGGTATCATTAGACTCCCAGCGGTTGCGGTCGATTTGGTCGCTGTATACCCGGTGTGCCCGCTTGTGGTGTTTCTCCGTGCCGATCGACTGCTGGGCCGGCTGACCACAAATCTCTCAACAGTGTTAAGCTTGTTTTCGTCAAGTGCTGGTCTTCGTTAACTCGATCGGCACAAGCAGCTTGCCACGCTGCTTAAATTTTGTTAATAAAATTTGCTTTGCGGTATATATCTAAAAAATCATGGTATATTCTTTAGTTTCTAGCTCGCCATCAGAACTTGAAGGTATTAATTTCCATATTCGACCGATAGACCGCCTAACTTGAGAGGTAAAATTGCCGATTTGAGATAGTTGTTTCTCAAATTTTGAATTTCCCATCGAATGACTCGGCTGCCAACTATTTCTAACTGCCCAGCGCAGCTCAAGCGCGTAAATTAAAATAATGGCCTCATGGAAGACCGCTTTAACACCCGAGATCCGCAGTCTAATATAAATCAATTGATTGTTTCTACTCCTTTTTTTGTAGGTTTACCCGACCCTGTAATTGAAAGAGCAACTGTCCACATCGTTACCCGGAGTCATCCGTCAAATCAAGTGATTTTGCTGGAAAATGACTGGGGAACATCAGTGTATTTTATATTAGATGGTTGGGTAAAAATTCGCACCTACAACCTAGACGGAAAAGAAGTAACACTGAATATTTTAGGGAAAGGAGAATTGTTTGGAGAAATGGCAGCGATCGAAGAAACACCGCGATCGACAGATGTCATCACCCTAGCCCCGACACTGATCGGGAATATGCCAGCTCAGGATTTTGTGCAACTGATTCATACCGAGCCGCTAGCGGGCATTCGGCTAGCTCAACTGATGGCTCGCCGCCTGCGGCAAGTCAACCGCCGCCTGCGTTTGCGAGAGTCGGACAGTACCTCGCGAGTAGCAGATATTCTGTTATTTTTGGCAGAGGGGCAAGGCAAAAAAATCCTGGAAACAGGAGGCACAGAAATTCCCAACCTCCCACACAGAGAATTGAGCAGCCTCAGCGGGCTGGCTCGGGAAACAGTAACGCGAGTGCTCAGCAAGCTGGAAAAAAAAGGAACAATTCAGCGCGAACGTGACGTTTTGTGCATTCCCGACCTACAGGCCTTGGAGCGTCTGTTAATGTAGAAGTATCAGAGACTGCTAATTAGAATCTAATTAAAAAGCACTCTCTGTTAATTAACTGATATTGATGATTTCCCGCCGGAGGTAAAGCTGTGAGTTTTAAGAAAATTTTCGCCGCCGTTGATGATTCTGAACTGGGCCAGCGCGTCTTCAGTCAAGCTCTAGAATTAGCTGTGGGCGATCGATCTCAGATGATGCTATTTCACTGCGTTACTGTCAACACCCTAGGCGAGGTGGCAGTACCAATTCCAGTAGATTTGGGCATGAATGTCGAGTTAATGGATCGAGCTTATCAAGCTCAACGTTTGCGACAGGAAAGTGAGATCGAAAAGACTTCGGGCTTGCTAAAAAATTACTGCGACGCTGCCACAAAACAAGGATTGCAAGTGGAATTTGACTGCAAAATGGATGGAGATGCAGGGCATTCTGTCTGTGAAGCGGCCGAAAATTGGGGCGCAGATTTAATAGTAGTGGGGAGGCGCGGCCGCACGGGCTTCACAGAAGCTTTCCTCGGCAGTGTCAGCAATTATGTGGTTCACCACGCATCTTGTTCGGTTTTTGTAATTCAGGACGCTCAACCCGAAAAATGATACTGCCCCAAAGTTGGGCGGATAAAATTAATCTAAAATAAGACTGGCGCAGGCATCTAAACCCGGTTTCTCCTAAAATCAAAAATTCCAAATAGAGTTGAATTGCAAAATCGGAAAATACCCTGAAATTATCTGCTATAGGGTGTGTTCCATCTGCCCGATATCTGCGGTTTCTGGATCGAAGACTTGTGCAACTCAAGTCTAATCAAAAATCAAAAACCAACAACCGGGAATCAAAAACCGGGAATCAGCCAGCGCCAAGTCCCTGAAAATCTAAAATCTAAAATCTAAAATCTAAAATCGGATGAGTGATTTTTTGTCAGCAGATGCCGCGTCTAATTCGAGCAGTTCACCCAGTACCAATAACGATCCCCAAACTGCAGATATTTCAAATTTGGCGGGCGATCGCCCAAATCCAGATACGGGGACGCGCGCTGGCCCGGAAGCGCCTTTGAGGCTCGTAGAAACCGCATTTTTGGCAAGTACGGCTAGCTTGATTTGGCTGGTAAATTATTACTTTCCGCTGGGGCCTTTGCTGCGGGTTTTTTTCCCCCTCCCCATCGCCTTGGTTTACCTGCGCTGGGGCAACCGAGCCGCTTGGATGTCAGCTTTGGTATCGGGTTTGCTGCTTTCGGTACTCATGGGCCCGACGCGAAGCATTTTATACGTGATTCCTTTTGGAATTATGGGAGTGGCGCTGGGAGGACTTTGGAGGCGCAAAGCGAGTTGGTCTTTATCTATTATTGTGGGTGCGCTAATTGGTACTGTCGGCTTCTTTTTTCGGTTTTGGCTGCTGTCAGCTTTGGTGGGCCAAGATCTCTGGGTTTACATCACTGTGCAGGTAACAGAGATGGTGGAATGGGCGTTTGTGAAGCTGGGCTGGCTGATGGTGCCGAGTTTGGACGCAATTGGGGCGATCGCCGCCGGGATGATTTTGGTTAACAATATTGTTTATTTATTTGTCGTACATTTAGTAGCTTTGTTGTTGCTCGATCGTTTGGGAAATCCGATTCCGCGGCCGCCGCGTTGGGTGCAGGTTTTAATTGATTATGAAGAGTAATACGAGGGAAGAAGTCATTAGTCATTAGTCATTAGTCATTAGTCATTAGTTATTAGTTATTGGTTATTGGTTATTGGTTATTGGTTATTGGTTATTGGTTATTGGTTATTGGTTATTGGTTATTGGTTATTAGTCATTAGTTATTAGTCATTAGCCATTAGTGCTGTCGCCTCCGAGCTTTCCGTACAACGTCATCAGGAAGAAGGAAGAATGAAGAAAGATTTTGTAACTGATTTCACGGGTGTTAGGAAGTTGGGCAACGGATTATGTAGCGGATTTAAAGGATGTAACGGATTGATGTTGAGGGAAGAGGGAAGTTCGGCAAACGAACAATGTACGGGATTTAACGGATTTAATGGAGGTATTTTGAGGGAAGAAGTCAGAATTCAAAAGCAAATCAGAACGGAAGAAGAAAGATTAATTCCCGACCACCAATTCCCCATTACCCATTACCTATGACTAATAACTAATAACTAATAACCAGAACCAAGAACCAATAACTAATAAGAATGACCAATAACTAATAACTAATAACTAATAACTCACAACTCACAACTCACAACTCACAACTAACAACTAACAACTAATAAGAATAACCAATAACCAATAACTAATAACTAATAACTAATAACTAATAACCAACAACTAATAACTAATAACTAATTTATGATTGGTATTTATACAGAAATTGAACAGGGGAAGCGGTGGCTCGATCGCCATCGGGGACAGCAACCGATATTTGCCTGCGTGTTAGGATTCACGGCGACAGGCTTAATTCCGGGGATTTCGGCGGCCGGAGCAACACCGCGCGATCGACAGTTTACTTGTTTGGCGGATGCAGAATTTTTGTATAACGGCCCCCAACCATCGCCCCAATATCCTTTGCCGCCCCTAGAAGCTGGTGCTTCTCCGGTACTGATCTCTCGCGCTGTAGTCGAAGCTTTGGAAATTCCCCTTTACCTGTTTAATGCTGGTTTACCCCTGTCGCCTCCCGTACCTGCAATTGATTTGGGCGGTACTCCAGCAAAATGTCTGATTTCTGGAAATGCTTTAGAACTCGAAACAGTCAAATATTTGCTGGAAGAAGGGTTAATTTGGGGAGCTAAATTAGCCGCCCAAACTAATGGCAGTTATTTAATTTTAGGGGAGTGCGTAGTTGGGGGAACTACTACTGCTTTGGCCGTGTTAATGGGTTTGGAAATTGCGGCGGCGGGAAAAGTGAACAGTTCTCACCCTCGCTGCAATCACGCTCAAAAATTGGCTGCGGTGACAGCGGGACTCAATAATGCTAAGTGGAAAATTGGCGGAGAAAATAGCACTCCCCTGGATTTGGTAGCGGCGGTGGGCGATCCGATGCAGATAGCGGTGGCGGGAATGGCGATCGCCGCGAGTCGGACTTGTGGTGTGCTCTTGGCTGGCGGCACGCAAATGCTGGCAGTCTACGCTTTGATTGAAGCCTTAGCGCGGGAATATGCTCTGTTATGGTGTCCCGAACAAGTCACGGTGGGGACTACGCGCTGGGTGGTCGAAGACCCGACAGGGGACACGGTAGGACTTGCTAAGGATATCGGCGGTGTGCCTCTGTTGGCGGCGCAGCTCAGTTTTGCGGGTTCTCGTTACGGGCAACTGCAGGCTTACGATCGCGGGTATGTTAAAGAGGGTGTCGGTGCCGGAGCGTGCGCGATCGCCAGCGGGCTGAGTGCAAATTGGACTCCGGCTCAACTTCTCGAAGCTGTTGAAGCTCTAGCCTCGCGATGCGAAATTAAACATGAGACGAATCTTCTCAAAGCTAGGGGAGTATCTGATACATAAACCGCAGATGCAACACAGATCGACGCAGATAATTTTAGATAATTTATAATTTTTGCAAGAGGTATATTTTAGGGTTATATCGGGGGGCGATCGCACTCAAGCACTCAAGCAAAAAAATACTTTTTACCAAGCCGGAGATGCTCGAAGCAGCCTGCAAAGATCCAACTTTTAGGAATTAAACATTAAAAATTTCGATACGCCCCTCAAACTGTGAAGCTACTTGTGTCGCTCAACCCGCTTCATTTTAGCTAGATAATTATATCATTTTCTGTAGCATTTGGGCTCTCAGATTTACAGAATTTCCTACACCATATTTCGCTTAGATGCAGTGTTTTTCATGCTAATTGCGGGAGAGAAAAAACTCCATGCAATCTCTCTATAAGTTGACGAGCCGAAATTTACGCTACTTGTATTTTTTCTGCAATTAATGCCCAATCGCCAGCAGCAATATTTAATTAGACCCGCCTACGTGGTGCGAGTATATTCTTTTGGAGAGCAACTGTTCTTCTAAGGCTGCAATTCGATTGTATGCTGCTGTTAGCTGAGCAGTGAGGCGCTGGATTTGAATTTCTGTGCTGTGCTCTTTTTCAAAGCTTTGAGAATTCTTGTCGAAGTAGCTGTCATCTAACAGTACGTCCTTGTGTTCGAGGAACAAGTCGAGACGGCTGTAGGTTTGATCTGACGAGGTTTGGTCATTTCCTACCGTTCCAGGGCGATCGTCGATCTGCCGCTGGCCCTGCTTCCTTTCCGTCGCCGACTCTAATAACTTTTCATTGAGATTTTCTATGAGTTTGTACAGGGCCTCGACTTGTTGACTCAATACTGTAACTTGCTGGCGTAGCGCTTCCATACCATCATCCTTTGGCTCGTGACTTATATCTTTACATTCTAGGGAAATCTTTACATAACTGGCATTTATCACTAAATTATTTAATTTTTGAGGTAATTGTTGTGTTTCAAATCCTGACGGTAGATTTAGGGACTCAGTTTCAGGATTTTAGATTTGAGATTTGAGATTTTAGCTTGTCTTGGAGGCTGAAACGAGGTTTGTTAACCCCGACACTTCGTTCTAACCTTTAATCAGAATTATACAATCAGGTTTCTGCGAGTGGGATGGCGGAGTCTTCCGTTAAATTAATTGTGCGCCACCAGCGCTTTCGGTAAAACAAACTCCGATCGCACCAAAACCTAGTACAATGGCTCTGTGTTTCAGAAAGAAATAAAATACGCTCCCGGACGCATGAAGACCTTCAAACCTGAGTTTTTTTTACCCTGACTGCGGGTAGCGTGAGAATAATTTTCTCTAAAAACAAAGGTGACGGACGCCCGCGCCTCTTGGACTAAAATAACTCAGCGCCAAATACCGGACTCAATAAACTATTATTTTTCTGGTGGCTGAATACAACGCGATCGCTTAATATTTAGATAAAACGGGTTCACAGGTGAAACGAAGGTCTTTGCTATTGGGTGCAGCCACCCTAACTTTAAGTCAATTGGCGGCAGGATGCGACTCGAAGCCCATTCTCAAAATTCGATCGCTCAAAAATGGTATTCCGGCCCAACTCGCAAGCAAATTTAGCCGCGACTTACAACCGTCTCCGGTTTTGCAGGTAACGCAGGAAGCACAATTAAAAGAATTATTCGCGCTGTTGCAGCAGTGGAAACGAATTCCGAAAGCCAAAAATCAAGCTGACTTGGTGATGTTGGGAGATTATTGGCTGACTTTGGCAATACGGCAAAAATTGATTAAGCCGATCGATCCTGCTAAATTTGATAATTGGTCAAAATTGCCCGAAAGATGGCAAAAACTCGTCCGGCGCAACGATGACGGTGAATTGGACGCTAAAGGTAAAATTTGGGCGGCACCTTACCGCTGGGGAAGTACGGTAATTGCCTATCGAACCGACAAGTTTAAGGCTTTGGGGTGGACTCCGACAGATTGGAGTGACTTGTGGAAGCCCGAATTGCGCGATCGAATTTCTCTACCCGACAGCGCCAGAGAAGTTATCGGTTTAACCTTAAAAAAACTGGGAAAATCTTACAATACGCAGCAATTAGATCGAGTTCCAAACCTCAAAAAAGAACTCACAAATCTGAACGCACAAGTTAAACTTTACAGTTCCGACGCTTACCTGCAACCGTTGGTTTTAGGCGATACTTGGTTAGCTGTCGGTTCCTCTGGCGACTTGTTGCCGCTGCTACAAACTCAAAAGGATCTTGCTTTAGTAATTCCGGTTTCGGGAACTGCACTTTGGACGGATTTGTGGGTAGAACCCGCCTCGAAAAAAGCAGTTTCGTTAGCATCAAAATGGATTGATTTTTGCTTGCAGCCTCAAATTGCGCCTCAATTATCTTTGCTGGCTAAGGCTAGTTCGCCGATAATTACCGGCATGAAACCAGAGGATTTGCCTGCGGATATTCGCGCTAATCCCGTGCTGTTGCCGCCTGCTAAAATTCTTGCTGCTAGCGACTTTATGCTGCCTTTCGGGGAGGCGGGGATTCAGCAATATCGATCGCTCTGGCAAGAAATTCGCCAAGTAGTGAGAACTTAAAATCTAGGGTGCGTCAGTCGCCAGCCCAAAAGCGCCGAGAAAATCATCAAAACTGACACACCTTAAACCGTAGGGTTCGTCAGTCACCAGTTGTACCTGTATGGTGCGTCAGCTCTTAGATTCTCTACTACTACTAAGGGTGAATTTTCAGGTAAACAAAAATCCTGACCTTTTTTGTGAGGCGTGTATCCTTGTGCTAAGGCATGGAGAATTACCTCACGTACCAGCACAGGCGTAATAGCTTGATAATCATCAGAAAAACCTGTCGTCAATTTCTGAGCAGGATTATCATATAACTCTACGTACAAACCAATGCCGTAATCGTCGCGTGAAATAAGCCAACGATATTTTTCCCCGTTTATGGTGATACTACGTGAAGCTTTTTTAGGAAATGCCATTTTTTGTCTGTTATTTTGTTAGCTAAAATGTAGAGTGCGTCAGCTTTTGATTTATCGATTATCCCAAAAATCTCTATAGCTGACGCATTCTACTAAAAGCCTTTGAGTTTGCCTCTAAGTCCTGGATTTGAGAGAGAATCTAAATCAATTTTACAGTTAAGCCGATCGCCCTTGCACGAATAAACCGCCAAAGCCTTCCCTTGAGGGTTGCAAACTCGCAGATTGTAACCGTATTCCCTCGAAACCGTGCCGAAGCGGTTGACAAACTGATAGCGTTCGATATAGTCTAGCAAACTCCACAGTTGGCGGTTGACGATGATGATTACCAAAGCGTTATCGCGATCGACAAACCAGCGATCGAGCAATTTGCCACCAAACAGTTTTTCAGCCAACCACAGACTCGGCACGCTTGGTTCGGCTTGCGAAAGCGGCGGCGGCGGGAAATTCGCAATGTCACCAGTCGGGCAAAACCGCTGCTGGGAATACGCCGCAGATTGTCCCCACAGCAAGGCCGTGATGCAGGTAGAACTGGCAATTGAGAACAAAAATAAACTTTTTGTCAAAATGCTAGGTCTGCGGGGGAAATCTTGATTTATGTGGGGCAATTTGTGGTAATTTATCATATTTTATTGCGACAAAAAAGTTAAAATTCCGATCGCCTAAACAGCGAAGCAGGCAGACAAGCAGTAAAAGTAGAACCGCAATCCAACTCGCTGCTAACTTCAATATCGCCGCCCATCATCTGACAAAAACGCTGGCTGATAGTCAGTCCCAAACCAGTACCGCCGTACTTGCGAGTAGTCGAATTGTCCGCTTGGGTGAAAGGTTGGAACAGTCGATCTTGCTGCTGTTTTGTCATGCCGATGCCCGTATCCGTCACTCGGAAAACTAAAAAGTCTGAATCCAAAATTAACATTTGAGCAACCCTCGGTTGATATTTATTTTTTAATTCTGCGCTGGTAATTCTTTCGACATTAAGTACGATCGCCCCATTAGCCGAAAATTTAGCCGCATTGCTCAACAAATTCAGCATTACCTGCCGCACTTTCATCAAATCGCCGTGCATAGCGCCAACATTCTCAGCAATCAACACTTGCAAAGTATTGCCGTTTTTATCCATTACTGGTTTGATAGTTGTCGCCACCTCCTCGATTAAGCCGCCGACATCAAAGCTTTCGAGGTAAATATCCATCTTGTCAGCTTCAATTTTGGAAATGTCGAGAATGTCGTCAATCAGTCGCAGCAAATGTTTGCCAGCAGTGCGAATTTTGTCTAAATCCGAGACAACTTCTAAATTGCCCAACTCTTCGGCATCTTCCACCAACATATCGCTATAACCAATAATCGCATTCAGGGGAGTCCGCAACTCGTGGCTCATGTTTGCCAGAAAAGCACTCTTGGCGCGGTTGGCGACTTCTGCAGCTTCTTTGGCCAACTGCCACGCTTCCTCGGCATTTTTGCGATCCGTGATATCCCGCAACGTCGCCACCACCGATTCCACACTGCCGTCTGTCCCGCCAACCGGGCTGAGAATGTATTCGTAGTCGCGGGTTCCCCAGGTGGCCGTGGGGACTATTACTTCGCCTTTAACCGACTCGGCTGTGGCAAATACGCCCTGGCATTCTTGGTGAACTCGCTGCATAATTTTTGGCGACCAGCCTAATTCCTGCCAGGTTTTGCCGATCATTTCTCTGGCGTTCATGCCGGCAGCTTGAGCAGCAATGCGACTGACATAGGTGTATTTTCCCGATCGATCGACCAAAAAAATTAAATCTAGAGAAGCGCCGAGAATGCCGTCAACTGTTCTGGCGTGTCGGGCTACCTGGGCGGTCATTTGTCTGACGGCGATCGCCCCGCGGACTCTAGCGGCCAGTTCAAACTCCAATAGTTGGTTGGCTTGTTTGAGGAATAGCGTGCGCTGTTCGACTTCTATTTCTAGTTCTGCTTTAGCTTTTTCTAGGGTAAGTTCGGCTTTTTTGCGATCGCTCACATCCGTAGAAATTGTACCGACTGCATAAACTTTGCCTTTGGAGTTGCAGAGGGGAAACTTGAGAGAAATATAAGTGTGCCGGCCGTCGTCTTGAGGGATGACTTCTTCGATGGTTAGGGGCGAGCCGGTTTCGAGAACTTTCAAATCGTTTTCTCCCCTCGCTGCCCAAGAGTCTTCGGGAAAAATATCTCTGTCAGTTTTGCCTGTTATTTGTTCTTTTGTCCTGTGGAACAAATTGTCAAAATGGCTGTTTGTGAGCAGGTATTTTCCGTCAACATCTTTGATGTAAATCATTGCTGTTGAGTTGTCTAAAATCGCTTGCAGCAGTGCTTCGCTCTTTCGCAGGGCTTTTTGAGTATTTTGGCGTTCGACTATTTCTTGCTGCAATTCCCAGTTGAGGCGATTTAAATCTTGCCAAGCTTCTTGGACTTGATTTAAGGCGATCGCGCTTTTTTCTAGTTCTGTACTTGCCAGCAGCGGCTGCTTAGAAATCCAGTTTTCATGCAATTCTACGGGTGGGAAGCTTAGCGGAATTTCGGGATTTGCGATTTGCGATCGATCGCCGGAAAAAATTTTATCTTGAAAATCAACCGCTAATTGACCGTCTAAACTCGGTTTTTGGGAAAATAAACCAAATTCAGCCAAATTTATCCGATCGGATAAATTGTCAGAAGCGCGATCGAACTTCCCCGATTGCAGCAGCGGTTGTGCCCTAGAATTAGATGCCCAATTCCCATCGGTTGTTGGTAAAACAGAGTTAGTTGCTTTGGCAATCCGGCGGGCGACTGCAACCGCCAAAGCGAATGGAAAAATGGCAGCCGCAGACAAAGCCAGCAGCAGCCAATTGTTGCCCCACCAAGTTTCGATCGAGGTTTTGGGGATGCCCCGGACTAAAATTACTGCAGGTTTTCCGGCTAGATTATTCAGAGATTTTGCTGCTACTGTATAAGTCTGATTCCCTATTGTTATTTGCTGAGCAACTAATTTGCCATCGGCGGCGCGTGCAGATAACAGTAGCGATCTGTCCATCCACTTTAAGTCGGGCAACAGTTGATTTTTGGTAACAGTTTGTCCACTTACCAAGACATATTTGCCCTCATTAAGTGGTGCAAAAATAGCGTAAAATCCGCCGACGAGTGAATTGACGGTTTCGCTACTGGCAACCATCGGGATTTTGTTCAGATTTATTCCTAGAAATAAAGCAGCAATAACAGTCTGATTATTAGGATTTCTTACGGGAATTTCTGCGTAATTTATAAGGACATCTTCGAGCAATTCCGGTTGCAAAGTTGGCAATTGTTTTTGATTTGCCGATTTAGCGATAATTTTGCTGGCCGTAATTGGCTCTTCTTTTGCTAATACTTGATAGAGTAATTTCCGAGGATTAAAACTTTGTCCATCCTGGATGAGATTAACGCTAACAATTATCTTCCCATCTTTCCCCACTAAAGCTGCACTGTGTATTGCTCCTGTTTTGACATAATTTTCCAGAATTTCCTTGACAGACTTTTGCAAATATGGTATGTTTCTGTCGCTGTTGTAAGCTAAAGCTGTTTGGGCGATCGTTTCGCTGTCAGGGGAGTTTTGCAAACGGCGGGCGGCGCGGTCTAGTTGCAGATTGTAGTTTGTTTCACTAAGGCTCAGTTCTGATTTAGCTTGATTTTGCAGTTGATTGTTGCCAAGTGCTGATGTTAGCCAAAATGCTGCTCCCGTTAATCCGACTGGCAAGATTATTTGTAAAGCCAGCAGTCCGATTAGCTGTTTTCTCGTAAAAGATAAGTTGTAGGTGTACGGTTTCAACCCTGCTTGAAATCTTTCAGAACTCGCAAGTTTAGTTGGCTGCGGACAATTTAGCTGACTGTCGTTTAACTGAGTTTGAGCCATAGTAGTAGATGCTGAATCGGTTCTAGATGACACGCGATACATTAATCTGGAATTATCAATTTGAGACTTGAGATTTGAAGTCCAATTCGGTTAATCAATCATTATAAAATTCTTCGGTTTTGCCCGGTATAACCAAGTAATAAAATAACCTGATATTTGAAAAAGTTGTTGTTTTGCTGTTCGATCTGATTGTGTTATTTAGTTATTTTTACATATTATTTCGGCTCTCATTTAAAGTGTGTTGGAAGCATCCAAACGGGCGCTTTCACAAAAGTGTTTGCGCTTAGATGTAGGCTGGGCTGTGCAGGATGCTCGCACTCAAACAAAAATGCTTTTTGCAAAATTGGGATACTAGCGAAGGCAGTCCCCAAACTAGGTACTTTTGCGATCGACTCTATTGTAAATTTACTTAAAAAAAGTCTAACTTAATTCTGGCATGACTCGACATCGGCTCGATCGAGCTTTTCCCTGTTTTGGCTGCTTCGTCTCAATCCCACAACCGCCTCCCTGCTTTACCGCCTAGTCGCTGATGAGTATCTTTTAGTAGAGTTGGGATATCCAATTCTTCGGGACATCTGGGCAAACATTCGCCGCAATCGGTGCAGCGGTTGCCTTTGTTGCCGGGAAACCAGTGGCCGGCATTTTCAAACATCGCGTAGCGGTATTTACCGAAGTCCGTCATGTCGCAGCCGACGGCGAGATTGCGAAGGCGCAACACTTCGGGAATGTTGATGTTTTCCGGGCAAGGCAAACAGGCATAGCACTGGCTGCATTTGTCGGTTGCCAAACGATCGACCATAGCTGATTCTAACTTCGCAAATGCAGCGATTTCGCCGTCGGTGAGAGGAAAGTCGCGATCGCAATATTTCAGAGGTTGTTCCAATTCTCTCGGATTTGCAGCCCCCACGCTCACAGTCCCAATCCTAGTATCGCTCAGCAAAAACCGATAGTTCAACTCTAAAGGCGAGAAAGGCGAACACAATTTTGTGAGAGTTTCCGGGGGCGTGTAGAGTTGCCCTCCTTTGTCTGCCGGGGAAATGATGAAAACCCCCATATCTTTGTCTTTGGCGAGTTGAATTGCCGGGGCGTGGCGCTGAAAAAAATAGTAATAATGCAGATTGACAAATTCAAAGAAATCTGTGTTAATTGCCGCCAAAATCAGATCCAGAGGCCCGTGAGTCGAAAAACCGACGTGCCGAATTCTGCCATCAGCGAGGGCTTTTTGTACGGCGCTCATGCAGCCTGCGGGCGATCGCACGATCGCCAAATGTTCCCAAACATTCAAACCGTGAATTGCCAGACAGTCGATATAGTCTAGATTCAAGCGTTTGAGAGACGAATCGATGCAGCGTTCCATTGCAGCAGCATCGTCCGTTGGGGGGATTTTTGTAGTGATGTGGAAGCGCGATCGATCGATCGACAAACCGGCCGAGAGGGCCGCGCCGAGATATTCCTCGCTGCAACCGTAACCCGCCGCCGTTTCCAGGTGATTGATTCCCATAGACACCGCCTGTTGTACAGTCTGACGGGCAATTTCCTCAGAAGCCAAATAGCGCATGGTTCCCAAGGAAAATACAGACAGGTGCAACTGCGTTTTGCCAAACCGTCGATAGCGCATAAATTTTAGGAAGTTTCGCCGGAGCTAAAGCCGCTTCTCTTGATCAAATCCTCCGGGCGGAGGTTTGAGATAAATTCCCGGAAGGCGCGGCGTTCGGCCTCATCAGCATCTCGATCGACCGGTATCGAAGCATCGGCGACAACTTCTTCCATCACCCAGATGGGACTATTCGTTCGCAGGGCGAGGGCGATCGCGTCACTGGGTCGGGCATCGATCTCTTTTTTAACTTCTCCCTGACGGACAATCAGCACGGCATAGAACGTGTTATCTTGCAGCGAGTGAATCACTATCCGCTCCAAAGTAACACTCCAGGCCTCTAAAAAAGTGACCATCAGATCGTGAGTTAAGGGTCGAGGAGGCTTGTTGCCTTCGAGAGCACTAATAATAGCCTTTGCCTGCTCCTGACCGATATAAATAGGCAAAGCGCGTCGCTCAGTAGCGTCTCTCAATAGGACAATAGGGCTGCGCGTGGCTGCATCTAAGGCAATTCCAGCGACTTTCATTTCAATCATTCGATCGGCCTCATAGAATTAAGACACTGCAAGGCGGTAAAGAACTCGGACACAAAAATGACCTGCTAAATCCAGTATGACTCGATCTTCGCCTGAATCTGCAACGGATCGGCATGAGTCGATTTTAGATTTTAGATTGACTTGGGGGGGAGAGGGGGCGGCCAAAGCTCCTGCGTCTGGTTTGTGGTTTGACTTAAATAAGCGATCGACCAAGGAAAAATAACTATGTTTACAGGACTAATTCAATCTCTCGGAAAACTGAAGTCGCTAGGTAACGACTACTTCCAAATTTCCTGCACCTCAAGCAACTCCTACCAGATTTTACAAGATTTAGCCATTGGAGACAGCGTAGCCGTGGATGGAGTTTGTTTGACAGTAGTAGAAGTTCTGCCGCAAGGTTTTGTCGCCGTCGCTTCGCCAGAAACCCTCCGCCGCACAACTCTGGGATCGTTCCCCGATGCTTTGGTCAACTTAGAAACCTCCCTGCGCGCCGGTAGCAAATTAGGCGGACATTTTGTGACGGGGCACGTAGATGCGATCGGCAGTTTAGCCACATCAACCCAAACCGCCAACGCTTGGGAAATGAAGTTTGCAGCCCCACCAGCAGCCAATTCGGCATGGCAGCGTCAAATCGCACCCTACATCGTTTCCAAAGGCAGCATCGCCATCAACGGCATCAGCCTAACCGTCGCCGATTGCGATGCAGACGGAAATTGGTTTGAAATTGCCGTAATTCCCCACAGTTTTTCCGAAACCAATCTCAAATATTTGCAACCAGGAAGTTTAGTAAACTTAGAAGCAGATATACTCGGCAAATACGTAGCAAAATTTCTCCGCAGCGGCCGACAACCGCATCCCGAATCCTGGGAAGAAACCCCCGCAATCAAAAGTTTAGGAACAATTACACCCGAATTCTTAGCCGAACACGGATTTATGTAATCGCAGAACTCGGCGGTTAAAACCGCTACTACAGAAACGAAGTCCGCCTCCGCAGACTAAAGAATAAAGTTGTAGAGTGCGACAGCGAACTATTCCATCAATAATCGACCACTCAAAGCTGACGCACCTACTAAAACTAACTTCTCTCTCTGCGCTCTCTGCGCTCTCTGCGGTTCAAAAATCCAAATCTATTCCTCAACAACATTGTTTTTCTCCCAAAACAAACCCGCCGCAATTCCAGCCTGAGAAACAAAAAACAATGCTGCAATTAATCGCATAACTCGGCAGTTGAAACCGCTACTACAGAAACGAAGTCCACCTCCGCAGACTAAAGAATAAAGTTGTAGAGTGCGACAGCGAACTATTCCATCAATAATCGACCACTCAAAGCTGACGCATTTACTATAGCGGTTCTCAAAAAAGTTAGGAGAGCCTCATGCCCTATGCCCTATGCCCTATGCCCTATGCCGGATAGTACCTCATCTTTTTGAGAAAGGCTATAAAACTAACTTCTCCCTCTGCGCTCTCTGCGCTCTCTGCGGTTCAAAAATCCAAATCTATTCCTCAACAACCTTGTTTTTCTCCCAAAACAAACCCGCCGCAATTCCCGCCTGAGAAACAAAAAACAATCCTGCAATTAATAGCTTTTGAATACCCGCTGCGTGGGAAAATGGATAAGCGAGCAAATTCAAATAAAACGACGGATGTTGCAATTTCCCCTTAGCCCCGCTGTTCGAGATAATTTTCCCAAACAAAAAAGCACCTCTACCGTAATTGAATTGCTGCCGCCAAAATTTGCCCAGAGTTAGGGCGTGAAAGTGATAAACTGTAACTTCAGGACGGTAGACCGCGCAGCCTCCGGCATTGAGCCAGCGAAAGCAAAATTCCCGGTCTTCTCCCGCCGCTAGCGAAAAAGTCGTGTCAAACCCGCCGATTTTTTGGAAAGCCTCAGCCGAAAGAGCAAAATTGTTAGAAGTGAAAAATTGCGCGCGATCGCCAATAGCATTGTAATAACTGTAAAGATAGTCGATCAATTGCTGGCTGGCCGTAGAATAGATGTTATCCTGCAGCGCGTTGACAGTCCGACCTCCAATCAAACAATCTGGTGTTTCCATAAATCGCCGTTCCAGATTTCGCAGCCAATCTACCGCCACAGTACAGTCATCGTCAGTAAACACTAAAAATTTGCCCTCGGCTGCAAAAGCCCCAGTATTTCGCGCCGTAGCCGGGCCAGAATTTGGTTGTGTCAGAAGTCTGAGATTTAGCTGATTGAGAAAAGGAGAAATTGTACTTTCTACAGATATTTCCGTGCTGTCGTTAACCACAATGACTTGAAACCCATCGCGCGGATATTCTAGTTCAACAAAAGACTGAAGACACTGCGCTAATTTCTCAGGTCGATTGTAAGTCGGAACAATAATTGAAAATAGAATGTTCGCTTGGTTCATGATAACTAATTACTTTTAATTTTTCAAGCGATATAACACCGACTCAGTATTAAAATCTTTGCCGAAAACTGGTTGTAGCGGGCCATCGGGACTTGTCAGCCAAGATAAACCTTGTTTGGTGTATTCGTCTGTCTCAGTCATGGGCCCGAATCCCACAAGGCTAATTTTATTTTTTCGGAGGTTGTCAATCCATGCCGGAAGTCGATCGGCTCTAAAGGGCATATATAAAACTTTTCTGTCTAAATTTCTCCCGTAAAACAGGTAGCTGCGGGAACTCAGAAAGAAGCCGATTCTTTCATCCGGTACTGTATTTTGATCGATATACTCGTATATGCCTCGATACAGTTGGGTTCTAGCAATATCTCGCTTTTCCCTCGCCACCCAACTAGCACTTACCATCAATGCTATACACAGAGCTATACACAGACAAATTATCATCATATAACTCGATTTTTTCAAGTTTACCAGTTTATTTTTTAACTCGGTTAAACTTGAACTTTGCTTAAACGAAATCCAACCTAACAGCATGAAGCCAATATAAGCTAACAGGTATATTGCTAAATCTAGCCCGTAGGGAGCTAATATTTTAATTACCACATTGATGGCTGCCACTGGCTCGGATTTAAACCGATCAATCAACCCGCTTCCCCAAACAATACTGTTGCCGGTAAAAGAATCATTTTTAATTAGGTCAAAAATTATGTTGCTAATAATGCCGGAAATACTGCTAATTAAAACAACTGCTACGACAAGTTGATTCGGAGTTTTTAATTTGGTTGCTGTAGCTGCTGCTGCTATACCTAGCAAGCTTAGGAAGGAAAATCCGTATCTGAGATTGAAACCGAGTATGGGGCTGAGTTGACCGATCGACTCTCCAGCAGTACCGGAGGTGTAAGGTGTAATTAGATACAGAATTCCGGTGCTGGCAAGAAGTACAATTAAAATGATCTTATTTTGATTGATTGTTCTGGTTTTAGTTTGCAACAAAGCCAGAGGTGCTGCTAAGACTTGAAGTGCGATCGCCAGAAAGGGCAGTTGCAATCTAATGATGATTTGTAAGCCGACAGTTTGCCAGTGGGAAATATTGCTGGGATTAAATTGAGCTGCTAAAGTGCTTTGCCAAATATTTAGAATTGGCGAAGCGGGCGGCTGCTGTACCGAAGGTATTGGTGCAGGTATGGGAGACTGTATGCGAACAGGCTCTAAGGGAATTTTAATATCGCCGACTTCGCCGACAGGATAATTGATTTGCAGCAAGTTTCTCGCATACCAAAAACATCCTAAAAGCAAGCAACAAGCTAGGCCGCACAGCAAGACTGGTTTGAGAAAGCGGCGAATTCTCAAATTAGCTGGTGTGGAATCTTGAGTAAGGGCGAATCTTGTAATTTCTAATATTGCTAATCCTCCTAAGAGTGAGGCTGCATAAACTAGGCCAGTAATTTTTATTCCGGCTAGCATTCCTACCGATGCCAAAAATAGGGATAGTTCCCAGACAGCTCGGCTTTTATGATAGGATAAACCCAGATACAAACCTACTGTAAAGATGGCAGCTAGCGGTAGGTCTGGGTGAATGGTGTTAATTTGGTTGAGCACCATCGGTACTGTCAATACTAATGTTGATGCTGCCATAGCGTGAATTCTGGTTGCTCCAAATTTTACGCTCAATAGATAGACGGCTATTCCTTCAAGCACCCAGGCTATTAGCAGGGGAAAGGCTGCGAGAAAGTCTTCTTTGAATGGGATTACACACAAGGCAGATAAAACGTGCCAATTGTACGGATATACTCGGGCTTGCTCGTGTTCAAAAATCCAGTTTCCGGCGGCATCTAATAGTGTAAAGGAATGGGTTTGATACCATCGGGCGATCGCGGGCAGGTGAAACCACAATGAGTCATAATTGGTTGTGGGTTTGGTTGCTAGGGTGTAACACAGCACAATTCCTGCAAAAGCGGCGGTCAAAACAATTAGAATTTCGGAGCTGTTGAGGGGTTGTTTGAGTTTGGGGATCTGCCAATGCGATAAGGTAAAAGCTCTGTTTTTTTTGGTATAGATCGGGATTGTGCCGATCGCGCAAATCAAAATTTCTGCTATAATTACTTGAGCGAGATTTAGGCGATCGGCACTTCCTAAAATCAAGCCGATACAAACTTGTATGATGCTCCATCCCGTCAGAAGTACGAGGAGAAAATGGGGAAACGAACAGTTACTGTTTGCTTTTTGATTCTCGAAAGCCAGAAACAAGCTTAAGGGAATTGGCCCGAATACAATAATTAGAAATAAAGTTAATTCCCACAAATGCTGCGTTATTAGCATAAGCTACTATTTACCAATTTTTATGGGTTTTTCCTAGCTACCAGGCTCTTAATGATAACGAGAAATCTATCAGATTCGCGGTTTTTGTGATGGTAATCGATTGAGAGCCTTCTTGGGAGAGGACTCGCATTCCTCACTACAAACTTGTCTGGTTTGTAGTGAGGAATGCGAGTCATTATCAAAAGCCTATCTGCTTGCTTGCTTCTGAGTTTTGGGTTTGAGAGCTTCCTTGTCTTTGGGCGCTGAAGTGTCAGCTTTTAACAATTCTGGGAATGGCGGCTGGAGGTTGTGAACTTCGATGTCCATTCCCAGCGGCAGAGGTGGAAGCATGGGCAGATCGCTTTCTAAATCCTTGAGTCCCCTAGCGCTTAGTGTTTCCACGATTTTCGGCATTAGGGGTACTTTGGCGGTTTCTAAACTGCCCATCATTTTGGCTACGGCGAATTCTAGCTGAGCGCCCGGATCTACCGCCACCCAACCCCGATCGGTCATTTGCCGGATCTCGAAGTGAAGGTGAGGCCCTGTAGACATTCCCGTACTACCGACGCGGCCGATAGTTTCTCCCTGTTTCACAAACTCTCCCGGTTTGACAAACAGTTCCGAAAGGTGTCCGTAGAGAGTTTCCTGAGACTGTTTGTTGTGGTCAAGAACCACCGTCAAACCGTAGCCGCCCAACCAATCGGCGATCGCCACTTGACCCGCATAGGCCGCCAGTACGGGCGTTCCCATCGGAGCTCCCAAGTCAGTTCCGGTGTGAAACCTGCCGTAACCCATAACCGGATGAGTCCGCCACCCGAAGGGCGATGTAATGTCGGCAGCAATAGATAGGGGAAACAACAGGCTGGTGTTGCCGTTTCCGGGCATTCCTAAAGGACGCGGCGTGAGATTGTAGTAAGCAAAACCTGTATTGCTGCCGCTGCTGACACTAACGGCACCGACTTGCACCGGCCCTAGTCCCATGCTGGGTTCGGGAGGGCCGCCGTAGGATGCAGGGTTGACCGAATATCCAGAGTTAGCCGAATATCCAGAGTTAGCCGAATATCCAGAGTTAGCCGAGTATCCAGAATTAGCGGAGTATCCAGAGTTAGCCGAATATCCAGAGTTAGGCGAGTAGCCCTTGGGCCCATAAGCAGATTCTCCGCTGCTTCCTTGTCCCCAAAGCTTGTTGCTTACTTGTTGAATGGCTCGATCGACTTTATTGGCAGAATAACCCCGATCGTTATCGCCCGCATTTCCCCGAACATTGCTCGGAACATTGCTCGGAACGTTCTCCGCCAGGTTTTGTGGCAGATTTCGAGGCGGGGGTGCAATATAGGAGTTACCGGCGATCGGGCTGTGGGGACTGTCGTTGGGTTCTTGTGCGATCGGGGTTTGGGGGCTGTAGCTGGGAGGGGCTGCTTCTGCAGTGACAGGCTCGTCCACAGCAGCAGGCCCGCACGAACCGCCACCGGAACCTTCGCAACCGCTCGATCGTTCTGCAAACTCGATTCTCGTCGGCGGTTCGTAGCCGCCCTCAGCGCCAGCGCTGTAGTCTGTATGGTCGGCTTCAGCAGTATGGACTGGGTTAACTGGCGCTTCAAAAGGAGGCTCTTGGGCTGTGGCTTCTGGCAGGGGAATCAGCGCCGGCTCTGGCAGATAATAGGCCGGAGGTGCTTCGGTGACGTAATCTGACTCCCGAGGCGGTTCGGCATAGACAGGCTCGGGAGCCGGAGCTTCTGCCTGCGGTGGGGAGTACGGTTCTGGCTCTACTTGGCTAACTGCTGGTTCCGGGGGGGCCAGAGGCGCTTCATACAGTGGCTGGAGTTCTGCTGCACCGGGGACTGCTTGTTCTGCTGGCGGTGTTTCGGTCTGGGCCCACACTAGGCCTTTGCTGAGCAGTCCCAGACTGGCGAGGCAACCCAGTCCTACCAGCAGCGAGCGATCGGACAAAAGGCGCGATCGAGTCCGAGCGCCTTTCGGGTTATTTTTGTGATGTTTGGTGTTCAAATGGGCTGCTATTTGCTTGTCTGGAACTGGTTTCACGATTTTTTTTCCCAACTCAACAGGGGACGCAAGGATATCTAAGTCAGTCGATTTTAGATTTTAGATTTACTTGCAACTTTGTGAATCAAAGGAGCCCGAACTAAAGTCTAAAGTTTTGGGCTGCTGGCGACAGGAGTCTTCAAGCAAGTATCTGTTTTTTTTGGCGGGGCCTGGATCGACTGTATGGCAATCCCAATCTTTAATACAGACTTAACTGATTTTACCCGGCTTGAGGCAATTTTTTGGCGCGTCGAACCAGCTCGAATGCTGTGGCGTCGATTCGCGATCGATGCCCTAGTTTTTTGGCCGACGATCGCACTGGCTGGCGGAGTCTGTGAAGGCCACATTGATAATAGCGCTTTGACGTTCGTCTGTGTTAGTTAGTTCGCTCTATTTTTCGGGTCGCGCCAAATTTCGCCAGCGTCCACCGCCTCGGTCGATTTTTGATTTTAGATTCTTCGACTTCGCGAGCGAACAAGTTTTAGATTTGAGATTTACTTGCAGACGAGTGAATCTAAGTCGCCCGAACTAAAGTTTAAAGTTTTGGGCTGCTGGCGACAGGAGTCTTCAAGCAAGTATCTGTTGTGTTAATTATTTGCCTCTATTTTTCGGGTTATGCCAAATTTCGCCAGCGTCCACCGCCGCTGGGTGGCTTCTTTCATCCCGATTTTTTTGATGAAAGCCGATCGCGCATTTAAACCTCAGCCGCCAAAATTGTTGATTGCTTAGAATAGAATGCAAATTGATTCGTTTGGGGATGGATGGCTTTAATGACTGTAGCTGGCGATCGCTTGACAAATTTTCCTGACTCCTCACCGACGACCGGATCCCCTTCGGGGATCGGTTGGGAGTGGCAGAACTCCCAAGGTTTGCCTTATCTGACTTGTAGCTTGCTCTCTCGATGGTCTCACGGCTTTTTTACTCGCGATTTCTCGCCCCAAGGCCCGATCGAGCTGACGGAAATTCTCGAACCAGGAGCCAAGGTTTACCGCCTTCAGCAGGTACACGGCAATGCGGTACTCAAAACCGGTCAGTTGTCCCCGGTTGTGCCTCCGGTTTCGGAAACCGCCGCTCAAAGCTATGTTGAGGCTGATGGGTTGGTGGCCGAACTAGAGGGTGAGGCGCTGTGGGTTTGCTCGGCCGACTGCGTGCCGGTGCTGATTGCTGACGATCGCACTGGACTGGTTGCGGCAGTTCACGCTGGTTGGCGCGGCACTGCTGCTAAGATATTACCAGAGGCAATCGATCGACTTGTGGCCGTCGGCAGTCAACTAGACAATCTCAAGATTGCTATGGGGCCGGCGATCTCTGGAGAGGTTTACCAGGTATCTGTGGAAGTTGCCGCGTCTCTCTTAGCCGCGATTACTCCCCAGAGTGCTGTTAGTGCCCGTGCCGCCGGCATCTGCGAGTTTTTGCACCAACTGCCAGAATCTCCTGTACTAGCAGATCCAGAACCTGGAAAAGTACGCTTGGATGTTCGCCTCTGCAATGCTCTGCAATTGCAGAAATTGGGAATCGATCTTTCTCAAGTGGCGATCGCTCCTTTCTGTACCTATTCTGACTCGGCTCGCTTTTTTTCCTACCGCCGCGATCGACTAAAAAAAATCCAGTGGTCGGGAATTGTCAGCGCCTGCGGGACAAATCCCCGTTGAAAGCCTTCGGCAACAGGTAAAATTATTGTAGACGGCTAAGCTAAGGTAAAAACAAAAATCTTTAGGTTCATAATTTTTTATTTCCTGTTGCCCAATGCCTTCTACCTTCCTAAGGTTTGCTGGTTTCTGTCTCAAAGCACTAAAAACTACCAGTAAAACTTTTGGGAAAGCGGCGCGGCTTTCCTCTCTTGTTAAAATTGCACTATTTTTAACGAGAGCCTTCAGCGGGTTATTAAATTTAATGACCGAGCACTGGTGGATAAAAAATGCTTAGCGACCGCAAGGTTAACCATCATTGGTGTCAACAACCAAGTCAAATGCAGTACAGGTATACTATCTGACGATTAAAACCTAGAACCTCCCCTGGCCACCCGACTATTTGGGAGGACAAAAAGCGCTCTTGCATCAACCCTACTCCCATTCTTAATGGAGATTAGGAGGGGATCGAGACTCAGCTATAAACGAGAGAAACAAAGGTTTTTAAACTTAAATTGACGCCAATGGTTTAGGATATCATCCTACACTTTCAAACCACGGCGGTTAACACCGCCCGCTCGCATCCCTCTCAGGTCTAAAGACGCTGAGTTTTCCGCATACCAACAAGTTTTATGAGTGAGCCAACTCCCTATCAACTGCTTGAAGTCGATGAAGATGCTTCCTTTGATGAAGTGCAAGAGGCCCGCACCCGTCAAGCCCAGCAGCACAGCGGCGACAAGAAACGTTTGGAATCGATCGAAGCTGCTTATGACGCGATTCTCATGGATCGCTTGCGACAGCGACAGGAAGGTAAAATTAAAGTGCCCGAAGGCATCCGCTTTCCCGATCGGCTGACTCCCCCACCCGCAAGCTTTACTCCGTCTACTCCGTCGGGGAGTCCTGCTTGGTTGCAGCGACTAATCGATACTCCTAGTCGATCGGACATTTTGTGGCCGGCTGGGGTTTATGTGGCCTTGGGCGGACTGAGTATTTATCCGGCTAATGATTCTTTGCTACAGTTGACTCTGGCTCTTGGAGTCGGCTCTTGTCTTTATTTTCTTAATCGCAAGGAACAAAAATTTGGTCGGGCCGTGCTGCTGACTGTGGCCGGCTTGGTTTTAGGCCTGGTGCTGGGAGGTGTTTTCGGCCCTTTGCTCAGTACAGCATTTGTCTCAACAGAGAAACTGATTGCTTTGTTTACGTTTTTAACTCTGTGGCTCGTCAGCAGTTTTTTGCGATAGTCAGTAGTTAGTGGTTATTTGTGATTAGTTATTTGTGATTTGTTGGTTCCTAGTTCTTCAGTGTTATTTGTTGATTCTTAATAACAACTAACAACAATTAAGAGCCAGTAACCAATAACCAATAACCAATAACTAATAACCAATAACTAATGACTACCTAAAATCATCTCAACTGCTTCGCTCAAATTATTAGCAATAAAATCCGGTTGGTGCATTTCTAATTGGGTGCGATCGCGAATTCCGCACAAAACACCAATTACCTTGACACCGTGGGTTTTTGCTGCTACAATATCGGCCTCGGTATCCCCCACCATCCAAAAATCAGAAGCCGGTGGCAGTTGGGCCAGAGCTCTAGCCATCAGCAGGGGCTTATCCTTCACATCCCCAGTTTTGATGTAATCGTTGGGGAGACAATAGCGGCGGTTTTCTGGGAAAAACTGCGCCAAATTGCAGCGGGTGAAGGCTTCGTCTAGTTCCCTGACGCGGCGCATGGTCATCACCGTTAAGTCTACTCCAGCGCGCTGCAACTTCTCTAAAGTTTCTACTGCACCCCGAGCGGGTCGATCGTACATCAGAAAAGGGAGAGTGTGGACAGTTTGACGGCGTTTCAGGGCAAAATCGACAGCTTGATCTGCGTCTAATCCTGAGAGGAGGGCGATTTCGGTTTCAGGAACCCGCGCCCGTTTCATGTCCCAAAACTCGGCTAAGGTGAGTTCGCGCACTGCTTGACCCTCACGCTGAGTCTCGGCCAGACACTGCTGGTAAACTCGGTAATAGCGATCGGACACGTCCATAATCGGGCCGTCAAAGTCAGTAATAAGTCTCAGCATTTAGCAGAATATTTTCCAGTTTTTATACAAATTGTTCAATATTATATCACTTCCAGGTAACAGGTTATTTGCCAAACTTGACACCAATACCCAGGGGAGGTAAAGTGTAGAACAATGGCGCTAATTAAAGGCAATAGTTGAATTGAATTGTACCAATCCTCAACTCTAAGAGTTGTTAGTAATATCGGGAAGTCTACAATTGAAAACTGCAATATAAATAATGCAAATCGCTTATTTAATTAATCATTATAGCTATTAACCGCTTAGTTCAGGATGAGCTTAAATGCTTGTTCAAAACATTTGCTATAACTCATATTCGGCGTGGGTAGGGATATCACTGAGGAACAGCGGATAAAAAAACGTCAAGCAGCACAGTATGCAGTAGCTCGTATTATGTCAGAAGCGGGTTCTTTAGAGAGCGCCACTCCGAAAATTTTCCAAGCTATTTGTGAAAGTTTGGGATGGGATATTGGCGAGCTTTGGACGCCTGTGGATGAAAAAGAGAGTAAATTTGATGCGGAAAATAGTCGCGACAAAATACCTTTTTTGTTGGCTGCACCAGATAATGTTATTGAAAATATTCCTTTTTTGGTGCGAGTGGGAGTTTGGCGCAGGGGGACTGAAGTTGGGGAGTTTGTGGAAAATTGCCAGCAGATTAATCTAGAGCCTAGTGCGGGTTTACCGGGAATAGTTTGGAACACTGGTTTTCCGCAATGGATTACGGATATTCTCAAAGATCGCAATTGTGTGCGATCGCACTTAGCAGCCAAAGCAGGATTGCGATCGGCTTTTGGGTTCCCGATTCGCGCCAGCCGTCAAGTGGTAGGGGTAATGACTTTTTTCTGCCAGGAAAAACAGCCTCTCGATGAAGATTTGCTTGAGATGATGGCTGCTGTCGGTTCTCAATTAGGGCAGTTTGTCAAGCGCAAATATGCAGAGAAAGAACTGCAAGAAGCCGAAGCTTCAATCCGATTTTTGTACGAGCAAGAAAAACGGCAAAGCGAAGAATTAGCCCAGCAAAACTTAGCTTTAGAACAGGCGAAATTAGAGTTAGAAGCTGCTAACCAAACATTGCAAGAACTCGCATCTATTGATGGTTTGACTCAGATTGCTAACCGTCGCAGTTTTGACAAAGCATTAAAATCGGAGTGGCAGCGGATGGCTAGAGAGACAGCGCCACTGTCTTTGCTTTTGCTGGATATCGATTTTTTCAAACTTTACAACGATCGCTACGGGCATCAAAGAGGCGACGAATGTTTAAAAAAAGTAGCTAAAATTTTAGAGAAAAATGCTAGGCGGGGAGGCGATTTATCTGCCCGCTACGGTGGCGAAGAATTTGCGGTAATTTTGTCGCGGACTGAGGTTAAGGGAGCTATGCGGGTAGCTGAATCAATTCGCAGCGATTTGAATGCTGCGGAAATTCTTCATGCTGATTCCAAGGTAAGTAAGTTTGTGACTCTCAGTATCGGAGTCACTAATGTTGTGCCTGCTGTCGGTTTATCGATTGAGGGGTTAATTGGAGAAGCCGATCGCGCGCTGTATCGAGCTAAACTAGAAGGGCGCGATCGCATAGTTTGCTTAGAATACAATCAAGAATTTCAGGGCCCGAAAGGAGTATTTTCTGATGATCGTGAGAGAAGCTAAAATTGCTGACGCACCTGCAATTGCCCGAGTCAATCTAGACACTTGGCGGACAGCTTACCGAAAATTTTTACCAGCGGATTACCTCGCGCAACTGTCATATCAAAAACGAGAAAACAACTGGCAAGAAATCCTGTCAAACGTCAAAAATACTGGGGATTTTGTCTGCGTTGCTGAGAATGAATCCGGGCAAATTGTGGGTTTTGCTGCGGGCGGCTGCGAGCGTACTGGCAAATATGTTTATCAAGGAGAATTATTTGCTATTTATATTTTGGAGGAATATCAGCGTCAGGGAATCGGACAGCAACTTGTGAAAAAAGTTGCTACAAAATTGGCAGAATTAAATTTGAATTCGATGCTGGTTTGGGTACTGGGAGACAATTCAGCCTGCAAATTTTATGAATTTTTGGGAGGTGAAAAAGTGGACGAACACCAAACAAATAAAGCAGGAGTTGCTGTCAAGGAAATTGCCTACGGGTGGACTGATATCGCAGTGCTGACAAACAGGCCTGCATGAGCCGTAAATTGGCATTTTTATCAATCATCGATTAAACTTCCCCTCTTCATTTGTTCCCGTTCGATTGCCTCAAACAAAGCTCGAAAATTGCCAGCCCCAAAACCTCCAGCTTGCACCTGTTTGCCGTTAACTAAAGAAACTCGGCGCTCAATAATCTCGAAAAAGAAAGTCGGTTCGTCAAAAATTGGCTGGGTAAAGATTTGCAACAGCATTGCTGCGGGAGCATCTTCTTGCCAATCTGCCAAAACTTGAGACTCTGCAATTGCTCGCCAATCTGCGGGCAGATAGTTTTGCCGCTGTTGCAATTCGGAGTAATATGTTAAAGGAACTGGCAGAAAAGGCAAACCGCGCGATCGCAAATCGGTAACAACCCCTACAATATTAGCAGTTTGTAAAGCCATGTGCTGAATTCCTGACCCCCGATTTGCACTCAAAAACTCTTGAATTTGAGAATTAGTCGATGCCGGTTCGTTAATCGGGAATTGCGCCCCACCTTCAGCGTGCATCATCACTTGGCTTCGCAAGGCCGAATTTTCAGTCTTAATGTCAAAATTTTGCTGCGGCGTAAAACCTAATATTTTTTGATACCAACTAACAGCACTTGACAAATCGCCCGATTCAACATTTAAAACTACGTGGTCGATTAAGGTAAACAGCGACAGCTTACCAGAAGCGGGTAGCGCTAAATTTTCTTCTATTGGCTCAACCAGCGTGTGGCTTAAATCTCCCCAACCAGCGATTTTTGCCAGTTTAAAACAGCCTGCTGCTGTTAGGTTCTTTTGAATCGGTTCCAGAATTTGAGCGCCTGCTGCAGCCGCTCTAGCTACTGCTAATTCGATATTTTTTACCCGAAGACCCACATCGGCAATTCCGGGAGGATGAAACTTCAACCAACTAGCGGCGGGACTAGCGGGTGTCAGGGGTGAAGATAAAACAAAACATACATTACCGCTGCTGACAGATTCAGTGCTAGTGTGGCTGTTGGAAGAACCTGCGATTGATTTAAAGCCTAAGTGGCTGACAAACCAGTCGCGGGATACTTTAGCATTTTCAACGTAAAACAGAATGCGATCGAATTCCATAATCAATAATTGAAAATGGAAACTGAGGAAGGGAAAATCGGCTGATTTTCAGTGGAAAACTGCAAGATAGGGACAGAGTAATGGATATTTTTCATATTTTTCATATTTTTCTCGTGCGCGCTACTAATAATAACCTCAAGATTGAATATTATAACTCTCTCTCAAGGTATAAATACATCGGCACTTAAAAAAAAATAGGTGTCTGGGATAACTTGAGTTTGGTGGCACTGCCTTAGCCCAGTAGATTTTAGAGTTTAGATTTTAGCTTTACTCCACAGATGAATCTGGAACATTGAAGTTGTGTCTAAAATGTTGGGAGAATCTATGAATTAAGGCTGGGATTGTACTTGTTTTGGGGTCAATCGGTGCGATAAGAATATCATACAAACTGAATCGGTGCGCCTCGGCGCACCCTACAAACTACTAGAAAAATAAATGACTTTCCGGCTGAATATTAATCTCCAGCGGCACAGCTTGCGGGTCAGATGAAAGAGCAAACATAATCGCATTTGCAGCGGTTTCGGTACTCAGCATTTTTGAGCGGTCTACCTTCAAACTCACATTATCCCAAAACTGAGAATCCACCCCACCAAAATAGAATAGTGTAAATTTAATGCCGTAGCGGCGCAGCTCATCTGCCATGCACTTGCTAAAACCAACTACTCCAAACTTTGAAGCACAATAAGCAGTTCCCATCGCCATCGAATGCTTGCCCAAAATCCCGATGACATTGCAGATGTGACCGGATTTGCGCTCTTTCATCACATTCGCGGCGGCTTGAGATGTGTAAAAACTGCCTTTCAAGTTCAAGTCAAGCATCGCATCTAAATCAGCGGGTTCTAACTTGTTCCACTGCTTGAGAATTCCGGCACCGGCGGCGTTTATGAGGGCATCAATTTGTCCGAAATGTTCGACAGTTTTTTGCATCAGCGTCTCGACTTGCGACAAGTCGGTGATGTCTGTAGGTACGCACAGTACCTCTGTTGTTGAAAGTTCGCTTGCTAAAGCATCTAATTTACTGCTGTCTCTGGCGGCGAGCACTAGCGTCGCACCCGCATCGGCGAGTTTGCGGGCTACTGCTGAACCGATGCCGCCAGTCGCACCCACCACAACCACAACTTTGTCCTGCATATCCCTTTACATTTCTTTACGTCCAGATTGTATGATAACTCAAGTTATTGGGTATTGGGAATTGGGAATTGGGAATTGGGAATTGGGAATTGGGAATTGGGAATTGGGAATTGGGAATTGGGAATTGGGAATTGGGCGGAGCGAAGCGGAGGGATGGGGAATTGGGCGGAGCGAAGCGGAGGGATTGGAAATTGGAAATTGGGGAACCAATAACCAATAACAAATAACCAATAACAAATAACCAATAACCAATAACCAATAACCAATAACAAATAACCAATAACCAATAACCAATAACAAATAACCAATAACCAATAACAAATAACCAATAACCAATAACCAATAACCAATAACCAATAACCAATAATTAATTTAGGGAAACTTGCCAGCCTTTTTCGCTTTTTTTTAGCTTGAGAGAAGTGCATGATTGCAAAAAGTTAGGGAGTTTTCTGCCAAAATTAAATTCTTTAATTGTTTGGGTAATTTGTTTGCCGTATTGTCTGTGAAATTCGCTGCCTACATTGGAGAGAAATACAGAATTTTGAGGAGAGTTGTCGGTTAAGTCGCTAACTATTTTGACTATAGCTTTTTCCAAGTCTTCGAGAGAATTAATATTGGTTAAGCTGGTCGGTGCTGTTTGGGTGTGATTCACATTTTCTTTGTTAAGTATGGGCGGTGGGGGGGGTGATTTAACTTCAAAGAGAGTGACATAAGTTTGAGATTTTTCTGAGGGTTTGTGAAGAACAAAATCGGTGGGATATTTGAGAAATATATCTCTGGTTTTAGTTCCTAAGAGATGCTGGGCAACTATTTGATTTAGGACTAAACCGTAATTTTCTGTAAATAAAGCTGAAATTGTGGAAATCTTAATCCACTGGGTTGAGGTGAGCTTTTGCTCTTTTTTGATTAATTCTTTTAGCTGAATAACTAATTGTTCTACGGGTGTTATTTCGGGTAAAGTCACGAGGGAATGGGTTTCCACTTGTCCGGTTTTACTGTTTAAAACTATGATTTGATCTATTTGCTTGCGGACTTGAAATACGGTTAATCCGTGGGCTTGTAGTGTATTGCTGAGGTGGGTGAGGGCGCGATCGGACGAACAGACAAAAATCTCTTTTGCTGTGGGATAATGTACGAAAATTGATGCGCCTACTGTTGCCATTTTTAAGTCGGCGCTGTCTTTACCGGGGGGGACGTGAATCAGTTGATAGCCGCGCTGGTGAAATTCGGTATCTTTTTTGCCCATGCTGCGCCAGTTGGCAAAGGCTACTTTGATTTGGATGGGATAGTGGCAAATTCCTTCTAGGAATTTTTCGGTTTCGATGGTGAGTTGCAAGTTTTCGACATCTAGCAGCAAGATGGCTATGCCGACAGGAAGCGAATGTGTTTGGTTTGCGGTGGGATTTGGAGGTTTTGGGGAAACTGAGTTTTGTGATGGGGCTGTGGCTAGCTGCTGAATTTGGGCAAATATTTTGCTGAATTGAGATGAATTAATGAATTCTGGAATCAGCAGAATTTGGAGATATTTTTTCGCAGTCTGCAGCAGGGATTTGGTATCGCTGGCTACTTGGAAACTTTTGGTCAATTTTTCAATCAAAACTGACTGAAAATCAGGTTTGGCCCAGGGGGTTTTCCTGTATTTTTCAGCTATCCATTCGGGATGTTGTTCCTGAATGGTAATTAGTGTTTGAGCGATATAGCGACTGATGGCGCTGAATGCGACTGATTCTTGAGTGGCTAGGAAGGAAGTTCGATCGGGCATGGCCCTCTACAATGCGGGATGGTGTCTCAATCTATCATAATGTTAGTTTCTTGTCGGCGGCCGGACGATCGCCCGCCAAATCCAACCTGCTGCAATTAACGCCAACCCAGTCAGCCAAATTTGCCTCTCCACCCAAAAAGCCAGAAACAGACACGCAGCCAATCCAACCCAAGCCAGCCACTGCGGGTAAAGCCTTTGGGCGGGGGAAAGTTGCAGCGCTGCGAGGTTGGTGATAGCGTAGTAGATCAAAACGCTAAAGGCACTGAATGACCAAGTGGTTTTGACATCGCCGACTAAAATTAAAAGTGCGATCGTAATTTCGACAAATACCACAGCCACATAGGGCGTTGTGCCCGAGGGATTCAGCCGCGCCAAGACTCTGGGCACATCCAGCCGCCGCCCCATCGCCAGCCAGACGCGCGACAAGCCTAAAATTAAGTTCAGCAATACTCCCAGCATGGCAGTAATTGCCCCGACGGCTAGCAGTTGAGAAACTCCCGGAGTGGGGAAACTGCGGGCGAGGACTTCCAAAGGTGCAGCCGTGCTGTCTGTTTGCAGGGACAATTTATCTGCTCCCCCCGCGCCTGCGACAACTATTGCTACCCCCACGTAAAGCAGCATTGTCAGCACCAAAGTGAAAATTATGGCTTTGGGAATGGTTTCCCTCGGTTCCCGCACTTCCTCGCTCATTGTGGTGATGCGGGCGTAACCGCTATAAGCGACAAACATCAGGGCGGTGGCCTGGAGGATGGAGCCGATCGAACTATCATTTTGTACAGTGGCTATTTCCCATCTGATTTCTGGTAAACCTGCAGCGATAAAGACAGTCAGAGATAAGAGTGTAACTGAGACTGTGACAGTATTGGCAATATTCGATCGCCTAATTCCCGTTAATACAAGCAGAGTGAGGGCGGCGAGGGCGACCAAAGCTGTTAGGATCAGGTAAGTGCGATCGGCTACACCAACGGCATTTAAAAAATACCCCGCAAAACCCAAAGCAGCAGTAGCAGCCGAAGCCGTTTTAGCTAAAAGAAACATCCAGCCGGCTGTAAAACCCAGCCAAGGATTGAGATATTTGTAACCATATTCATAAGTACCGCCGCTAACAGGATGATTTGCTGCCAATTGAGCGCTATTCAGGCCATTGCAAACAGCAACCAAAGCAGCGATACCCACAGCCAAAATCACTCCCGGCCCAGCAACTTCCGCCGCAATGCCGATACTCACAAATACTCCGGTACCGAGGATTGAGCCCAGGCCCATGAGAGTTGCGCCGAAAACACCCAATTCTCGCTTAAGCAGTGGTAAAGACATAACTATAGCGGTTTTCTGTTCAGTGCCATACTGATATTAGCAGGACTAAAGCTTTTGTCACGTTGAAACAGGTTTGTAGTTGCGCTTCAGCGCAACTACAAACCTAAAAAAGAACTTTGGTATTAACCGAAACGACCTTGAATGTAATCCCTCGTACTCGAATTGCCCGCAGAAGTAAAAATCTTACTTGTGGGGCCAAATTCAACCAGGCGGCCGATGCGACTTTCATCAGTATTAAAAAAAGCCGTGTAATCAGAAACGCGAGCAGCCTGCTGCATATTGTGCGTCACAATCACAACAGTTAACTGCTGCCGCAGAGTCTGAAACAACTCCTCAATCTTCATCGTTGAAATCGGATCTAGAGCAGAACAAGGTTCATCCATCAGCAAAATTTTTGGCTGCACAGCCAAAGCGCGAGCAATACAAAGTCGCTGCTGCTGTCCCCCCGAAATCCCCTGAGCAGACTTCTTCAAATCGTCTTTGACTTCATTCCAAAGCGCCGCACTTTTCAGTGCAGATTCCACAATTTCATCTAATTCTGCTTGGCTTTTGCGACCGAAAATCCTCACCCCGTAAGCAATATTATCGTAGATGCTCAGCGGAAAAGGATTTGGTCTTTGAAACACCATCCCAATTTGGCGGCGCAAACTATTAATGTTTACTTTCTGGCTATAAATATCCTGTCCAAAAAACTCTACTCTTCCTTTAACTTGAACTTTTCCCTCCAATTCACCAATACGGTTGAGAGCTTTGAGAAAAGTAGATTTTCCGCAACCAGAAGGGCCAATAATAGCAGTAACTTGTGGGTGAGGGATATTTATCGATAAATTTTCTAATACTTTTTGAGTTCCGTAATAAAAACTCAAGTCCTGAACTCGCAGTGCTGGCATTGCATTGGGGTCAATTTCCGGGGTGGTATCGTCTAGGAATTGATCTGTAGAGTTGGCGGATTTCAAGTTAGCTTTAGGTTTCATTATTTGCCTAGTTATAGTGTTAATATTTGACTGATAAATGCACTTGAGTTATTGATTTATCGATTTTGCCAGCGTTTCCGAGTTACTGTACGGGATGCGACGCTAGCAATCAAAACCATGGCCAAAAGGACAGAGGCAGCAGTCCACGCCAATTCGTTCTGCTCCTTGTAAGGAGAGCTGGCGTAGCTATATATTAATACCGACATAGAAGGAGTCGGAGTCAGCAGTGTATCGGGAATTTCTTTGAGTTTTGAGATAGTTTCTGCACCTATGGGGGACTGCATTATTTCGCCCAATTTATCAACTAAAGGAGGCCAAAATTGACTCGACAACGCCGTTACAATCAGCGGTGCGGTTTCGCCGGCAGCCCGGGAAGCAGCGAGTAAAACACCTGTGGTAATAGTTGGGAGTGCTGAGGGAATAATAATCCGAAACATCGTTTGAAAGCGTCCGCCTCCCAAACCAGCAGAAGCGAGGCGGTAAGAAGTAGGCACTAATTTTAATGCTTGTTCTGTTGTCAGAGCAACAACTGGAAGCATGATGATGCCGAGGGCAAAACCGCCTGCTAATGCTGAAAATGCTTTGGTGGTAACGACAATTAGGGCGTAGGAAAAGACACCAACTACGATTGAGGGAACGCTGCTGAGAATAACAGTGATAAAGCGGATACTATTGGCGAGCGCTTTGTTTTCTCTACCAAACTCGGAAAAAAATATTCCCGTCATTACGCCGATTGGAACACTAAATAACGTAGCAATTCCTACCATTAAACCTGTCCCAAGAATCGCATTTGCAAAGCCGTTGGGCTGGTCTTCAACTCCAACGGGTGCTGGTAGAGACACTAGCACTTCCCAGCTCAAATGTGTGAGTCCTTCTCCCAGGATTTTGTATAAGATAGCAAACAAAGGGAGCAGGGCCAGAGCTGTCAGAGCGAAAGCGATAACTGTCATCCCCCGGCTGAAAAAATTTCGGCTTAGCGACAGGGGATTGTTGATTTCTGCATCCAGAATACTGTTTGATTTTTTTACTTGAGTCATGGGATTTGAGATTTTAGATTAATCCAGCGGATAAGTCCGGGGGCTTGTAACCAAATTGCTTTTGATGATGTTAAGTTTTAGCTTTCTTGACCCCAATTAGCTGAACTAACAATACTGCGATCGCATTTACCAACAACGTGATCGCAAATAAAATTAGGGCTAAATACATCAAAGCGCCGATGTGCAGCGGTTCGAGAGCTTCCCGAAATTGACTCGCCAAAACAGCAGGAATTGAGTAGCTGGGAGCGAGCAGGGATGGATTGATTTGAATCGAGTTGCCAATCACCATTGTGACGGCCATTGTTTCTCCTAAAGCGCGTCCCAAGGCTAAGATGGTGGCGCCGATAATTCCTGAACTAGCTGCTGGTAATAACAGCTTAAATATCGTTTCCCAGCGGGTGGCACCGAGGGACATGGAAGCACTTCGCAAATCTACTGGAACTGACATCAATACATCGCGGCTGATGGCGGCTACTGTTGGCAAAATCATAATCGATAACAGTATTCCGGCCGGCAGCATTCCGGGGCCTAAAGGTTCGCTGCTGAACAGGGGAAACCAACTGAAATTATCGAACAATGACTGCTGTAATGGCAACAAAAAGGGAATCAAAACAAAGATTCCCCACAGGCCAACTATCACGCTGGGAATAGCCGAGATTAATTCAACCATGAATCCCAAGGGCGATCGCACCCAAACGGGTAAGAAGTTCTCGCTAGTAACTATAGCTACTGACAGCCCTAAAGGAAGTGCGATGATTATGCCGATCGCAGAACTAATTACAGTACCGTAAATAAACGGCAAAGCCCCAAACTGCAACTCGCCGATATCCCACTTGGGATTCCACAAGAAGGAGAGTCCAAATTTGCTAATAGCAGGCCAAGCATCTTTAAAAATTACCGCACTCATCCAAAATAAAGTGCCCGCTGTCGCTAAGGCAAAAGCCCATACAAATAGTGTAAATCCTGACTCCATCCATAGACCTTCACCAGCAGTATCTGTCAAATCTAGTGCTGTGTTTATTTCTGCCGGTTGCTGAGTCAATTTGTTCGGTTTCTTTGAAAGATTGGTCATACCCTAGTTACTGCGTAAACAGTGAAATATTTGCTTGAAAGACGAGTAATTATAATGCGCTGGTAGGGTGCACTTTGTATCGAAGTCTCGATCCCCCTAAATCCCCCTTAGGTCGGGGGACTTTGAATGCTCTTCCCCCTTTTTAAGGGTGACGCAAGAATGCTCTTCCCCCTTAAGAAGGGGGGTTAGGGGGGATCGAGGAGCTAAAGAGGAGCCAGAGGAATCTAAAATTTAGATGCGGCTCAGCTTAACTCATAACCCCGTGCGATCGCCCAAATTAACCTCTGGCAACCACACTCTGATTAACTGTTTGAATCACCTTTTGAGCTGTAGCGGTCGGAATTTGAGTATACTCTAGCTGTTTGTTAATACCTTGACCTGTAGTCATCACCCAATTAACCATCTTTTTAATAGCCTCTGCTTTCGCAGCAGGATACTGTTTGTAGATTAACAGCCAAGTCAAACCAACAATCGGATAACCGTCGTTAGGATTGCCTTCTACTAAGCGGAAGTCTGCGGGGAATGTTTCCCCTGCCAAAGCTTTTTCTGCTTCAGACAAACTAGGATCTACAAACCTACCAGCTTTATTTTGAATAAATGCTGTTTGGAGATTGTTTTGCCGAGCATAAGTATCTTGAACGTAGCCGATCGCACCCGCTGTATTTTTCACCAAACCAGCTACGCCGGGGTTTCCTTGGCCGCTGACAGGGCTTCCGGGCCAACTCGGCTGAGCGGCTGCTTTGACGCTGCTGCCGATCGCCTGCAAGTGGTTAGAAAAAATAAAGGTTGTACCGCTGCTGTCTGCGCGTACAGCTACTCGAATGGGAGTATTTGGCAAATTTTTAGCTTGTCCAGAAATTCCGGCTATTTTCGCATCATTCCAGCGGGTAATTTTACCTTCAAAGATGCCTTTCATCGCATCGTTATTTAGCCTCAGATTGGTCACTCCGGGCAAGTTGTAGACAACTGCAACAGCGCCGCCAGCAGTCGGAACCGCCATGACGCCGCGCTTTACTTCGGCTATTTGCGCCGCCGTCATCAGCGCGTCGCTGCCTGCGAAATCAACAGTGCCTGCAATTAATGCTTTGATACCAGCACCACTGCCAGTTCCTTCGTAGTTTACAGTAATTTGATTTGCCCTTCTCATCTGAGAGAAGTAGCGATCGTAAAGAGGTTTAGGGAAAGTTGCTCCCGAACCGTTTAGTGTTACCGCAGCTACAGCAGAAGTAATCAACGAGAGCGAAAATGCTGCTGCTGCTAGTGTCACTATAAAACTACGTCGCCAACGTCCTGTGAAAAAATTCATATTCCTCCTCTCCATTAATAGCCGACTTTGCAAATCTACGACCTAGGATAGACTGAAATCCCCAAGGAAAGGGATTTAATAGAATAAGCTTGTTTTAAATTTTGGTTAACAGTAGATTAAATAATAATAGAATAAGCTTTGTTTAAATTATGGTTAAGAGTATTGCAAATAAAAATTAGCTAAAGTCAAGTTTTGATGAATCAGAGAAATACCAAATCATAGAGTAACGATAAGAATAGAAATTTATTTAGCGATCGGGCGATCGCCCCCACCCCGCACTCCATCCCCCGATCGCCACATAATAGTAGGGACACTTAACATTTCTTTAACAACAATGGCTAGAGACTTGCGGGGATTCCTGAAACTCCTAGAAGAAAGGGGACAACTGCGCCGAATTAGCGCCTTAGTCGATTCCGACCTCGAAATTGCCGAAATTTCCAACCAAATGCTAATCAAGGGCGGGCCCGGACTTTTGTTTGAAAACGTCAAAGGGGCAGAATTCCCCGTGGCGATTAACCTGTTGGGCACGGAAGAACGGGTTTGCTGGGCGATGAACATGGAAAAGCCGATCGAACTAGAAGAGCTCGGCAAAAAATTGGGAATGCTACAACAGCCAAAACCGCCGAAAAAGATATCCCAAGCCATAGAATTCGGCAAAGTCCTGTTTGACGTAGTGAAAGCCAAACCAGGCCGCGACTTTTTCCCAGCTTGTCAGCAAGTGGTAATTGAGGGAGAAGGGCTGGATTTGAACAAAATCCCGATGATTCGCCCCTATCCGGGAGATGCGGGCAAAATTATCACCCTGGGTTTAGTAATTACCAAGGATTGCGAAACCGGCACGCCGAATGTCGGGGTTTATCGCTTGCAGTTGCAGTCAAAAAACACGATGACTGTCCACTGGTTATCTGTCCGGGGAGGCGCGCGGCACTTGCGGAAAGCGGCGCAGGCTGGTAAAAAGTTGGAAGTTGCGATCGCCCTGGGAGTCGATCCTTTAATCATCCTCGCCGCAGCAACGCCAATTCCTGTAGATTTATCGGAATGGTTATTTGCGGGACTTTACGGCGGTTCCGGCGTGAGTTTAGCGAAGTGCAAAACCGTAGATTTGGAAGTACCGGCGGACTCGGAAATCGTGTTAGAAGGAACGATTACACCGGGGGAAGTTCTGCCCGACGGGCCCTTTGGGGATCACATGGGTTATTACGGCGGCGTGGAAGATTCGCCGCTGGTGCGATTCAACTGCATGACGCACCGCAAAGACCCGATTTATCTAACGACATTTAGCGGGCGGCCGCCGAAAGAAGAAGCAATGATGGCGATCGCGCTTAACCGCATTTATACCCCTATTTTGCGGCAGCAAGTATCGGAAATTGTCGATTTCTTCTTACCAATGGAAGCGCTGAGTTATAAAGCAGCAATTATCTCGATCGATAAAGCCTATCCCGGTCAAGCGCGTCGGGCTGCTTTAGCATTTTGGAGTGCATTACCGCAGTTTACTTACACTAAGTTTGTGATTGTTGTGGATAAAAGTATCAACATTCGCGACCCGCGTCAAGTAGTTTGGGCAATTAGTTCTAAAGTCGATCCAGTTCGAGATGTATTTATTCTGCCAAATACGCCCTTTGACACGTTAGATTTTGCCAGTGAAAAGATTGGTTTGGGCGGCAGAATGGGGATTGATGCTACTACGAAGATGCCGCCGGAAACCGATCACGAATGGGGGGAAGTTTTGGAGTCCGATCCGGATGTGGCGGCGATGGTAGAAAGGCGTTGGGCTGAGTATGGTTTGGCCGATTTGAATTTGGGAGAAGTCGATCCGAATTTGTTTGGGTACGAGATGAGGTAGGGAAACGGCATTGCCGTGTCCGGGGCGGGGAGGAGGACACGGCAGTATATACCGTAGGGTGCGTCGCCATCCACAATCTCTCAATAAACTCGCAAATCTCCCAGCGACGCACCATACAAAGTTATTATTATATCCTAAAGTTTGTGCCACAATTGAGGAACGATCGATTAATCCTACTGACGAACAAGCCCAAGCCTGTCTGCGCGTCTGCCAGATGTTCTCTAGCTACTACCGAGATATTCAACTATTCCGTTTTAATGCTCAAACCAGAGAAGTATATATTTTCGTAAGTGATGAGCTGGAAGTAATCGTATCTAGTAATGGACTTTGGAGGTTTTTGGATGAAACCGAACTTTGATGAAATGAGCAGAGTCGAATTAAAAGCTTACGTGCTATCGCATCGGGATGATGATGAAGCGATTCGGGTCTTTTTTGGTCGTCGCAATCCCCCAGATTCACAAGCGACATGGTACGGGCCGATGACTACTCCTGAAGGTGTACCTATTGCTGAAAATATTCGCATCGCTGAGGAAGCAATTAAGAAAAGAGTTGAAATCGATCGCGAAAAACAACAACAAAGGAAAAAAGCACAGTCGGAGAATTTACGCCACAAATTAGAACAAGAGATTGAAGAAAAACTTAGAGATAAAATAGAATTAGAAGTAGAATCAAAGTTACAACAAAAATTAGAACAAGAACTTGAGGATCTGATAGGTGCGATCGCCCAATTTTTAGCATCAACCAGCGAGTTTTCATCAAAACTGGCAATGCCGAGCGCACTTTTGGCAATTCAGCAAAGAATTGAGGATTTTGGCGATTTTGAAGATTTGCGATCGAATTGAGTGCGATCGGGACTTACGCACTGCGTCAGAGAAACCGGGTTTTTACCGAGTCTTCGCGCTGTAACGCCTATTCTCAAAAAAATAATGAAAGTTGGTGAAATAATTTTAAATCAAATTAATTTGTTAGGCACTAAAGTAGAGGTTGCAGGATATCTTATCCTTTACGGCGAGCTGGGGTTTTTGTCAACAGATTTTGCAAATATTTTATTCAGTCAAATACATCGTGAATCAATACTTATTGAGCAACCAATAAAGTTGAAGGAACAATTATTAAATAAAGTACCACCATATATTGGTGGGCCACCCTATGAAGATTTGGTCACGATTATCGGCACTTTATGCGAGTCTCATCAAGAGCCTTTTCCAATTGCTTTGACACACATTAATTCACTCATTTTAACAAGAAAAGAAGGCAAAAAAGAATACCACATAGAGATGCCTTCACATCAGAAATAGCTTCTCCGATAGATTAATTAATACCCATTTTTGACTTAAAACACAAGTAGCTGAGCGATTTCAATTACCGAGCGACTTAAATTGCTTGGAAGTACAGTAGCCGCTATATTATGTGGTGTTAATCCTCCAGGTGCGGATCTGCTTCATATTTGATAAAACTTGCAGATCGCCCGTGGGCGACGCACCTTACACGGGCGATCTCACAAGATTGTGTGTACCACATATACATGGAATATGCTGTATCTTGCATTTGTTGCCCGATTCCGGCTCTTGTTTCAACAAGAGCCTCAAAGCGAAAGTCCACTGAATTGGACTGAAGAAATGATTGATTAAAAATTTAAAAAAAAGGATTGAAGCTCTGATCGATCGCCCCTTCAGTCGTCTTTAGACGACTTTAGCTTTGAGGCGGGGGTTTTCAACCCCCGACGGACTTGGAAGAATACGCATAACTTCTAACGGTAGTGTTAAGGAATGCCCGATCGCTCAGAAACTTCTTTCAACGTCCAACCCTTCTCTTCGGCTAGTTCTCGAACCCGCAATCGAATTAGACCCATCTTCCCGCTGACAAATCAGTTTACCGTTCCAAAACCTCAACCAAGTCTTCCACCATCACATCGAAGACTTCAGCAAGTTTCTGCAAAGCCGTATAGTCCACCGTTGCCATTTTGGGAGCTTGGGCGTATTTTTTAACCGTGCTGTAGGGAATTCCCGTTCTGTCAGAGACTTCTTTCAGCGTCCAACCCTTTTCCTCAGCTAGTTCTCGAACTCGCAACCGAATTAATCCCATTTATGCTTGACAGAAGCTATGCTCATATCTTTTAATATACAGATACAGCGATCGCCCCGTGACCTGAGAAATCTAGAGCGATCGCCTTTCATTCACCACCCACAAAAGTGGGAAGGATTTTCCTATGATACCAAAACAAGTCACTTATCGCGATCGACTTCAACCTTGGTGCATAATTCGCCACCTCCCAAACTGTCAGCGGTTAACAGTCGCCCGTTTCGCCCGTCGCCGAGATGCCGAATCTTACCTCAAAGCACTGCGCCGCTTAATGCCCGCAGTCCCGCATACAATTGTATTCGTAAATGCGGTGTCTGTCTTAGATGAAAACAGCGTTCCAATTCCGATGCAATTGGCGATCGAACGTTAATGCGATCGAACTGATATCTTGCATTTGTTGCCATATTCCGGCAGCGGTTTAAACCCCCGACGGAATATGGCAATAAGTGCAAGATGTGCGATCGAACCTATTATTGCAAAAGGTGGATCGAGCCTTCAGTCATCATTTGCAACAAGCAAAGCTATGCCCTAAAATCTGTTGGCAAGCCATTCGCGCCAGAAAAGTATTGCTAAACTATAAATAGACTTGAGTCAAGGAGTCAAATCAATGCCATCTCCCTTTCCCGGTATGGACCCGTATTTAGAGCATCCCGAACTCTGGCCTGGGATGCATAACTTGCTGATTAGTGAAATTTTCAGGTTTTTATCTCCCCAACTGCGTCCTAAGTATTTAGTGTCGCTGGAAGTGAGAATCTATGAAACGGCTGACGACGATTTATCAGTCATTGGCATTCCCGACGTAACTGTAATGCAGCCACCAACTGCAACAGAAACAATAGCATCAAACGTAGCAGTTGCAGCACCGCCTACACAACCATTCACAGTAACTCTTCCCATACCTTACACGCTTCGAGAAGCTTATTTAGAAATTAGAGAAAGGGGGGAAAAAGAATTGATAACAGTAATTGAAATTCTCTCGCCTACGAATAAGCGAACAGGCAAAGGGCGACAAATGTACGAAGAAAAGCGAGAAGAAATTTTAGGTAGTCGCACTCATTTAATAGAAATAGATTTATTGCGGCGCGGTCGAAAAATGCCAATTCTTGAAAACAACATTGATAGTCACTATAGCGTTTTGGTGTGTCGGGGAAATCGCCGTCCTAGAGCTGATTTGTATGCTTTTAACCTGCAAAATTCGATGCCTGCCTTTCCTTTACCGCTGCGATCGGGCGACACCGAACCAGTCATAAATTTGCAGGAATTATTCACTCAAATTTACGACATAGCAAGTTACGACCTGAAGATAGATTATCGCAACTGGGAAGTCATACCAGCGCTGTCAGAGGCCGATACAATTTGGGCAGATGCTTGGTTGCGCGATCGGGGATTGCGAGATTAATTGGGCGTGCAGCTATGCTTTTAGTCTGCAGAGGCAGACTTCGTTTCTGTAGAAGCGATTTCAATCGCCGAGTAACTTAATTCAACAATTGCTTAACAGCTAAACATCTTGGCTTTGCATCAACCGCTGCTTCAAACGCGCCGGATCTCCCCGATCGACAACTTGGCCCTTTTCCAACAAAAAAGCCCCATCACAATAATTCAACTCATCCAAACGGTGAGTCACCCACAAAGCAGTAATCCCGCGATTTTTCACCAACCGCTGCACCGCCACCACCAAATCCAACTGAGAATCAGGATCTAACAAAGCCGTCGGTTCATCCAACAGCAGAATTTCGCAGTGACGGGCGATCGCCCCAGCAAGGGCAATTCGCTGCTTCTGGCCCCCACTCAAAGCATAAATCGGCCGCCGCTGCAAATCCAGCAAATTCACAGCCTCCAAAGCCTCAGCCACCCTCTCGCGCACCTGAAGATTAGAAAGCTTTTCCTCCACCAAACCAAAAGCCACATCAGCACCCACCGTCGGCATCACCAACTGGTGATCCGGGTTTTGGAACACAAAACCCACACGCCCGCCCAGATCAATTTCGCCCGACTGGGGGTGCAGCAGCCCAGCCATCAGCCTCAGCAGCGTAGATTTGCCACTACCGTTAGTACCCAAAAGCATCCAAAACTCGCCCTTTGGTACATCCAGAGAGCAACCTTGCAAAACTCGATCGCCCGACGGCCAGCAAAAACCCAAATCCCGCACAGCAACCGCTGACTGGCCCATACCGGCACCAACACCCCCAGCCCTCATTCTCCTAATGTCATCGAGACAAAACCGGGAGCCCTACCTGAAGAAGCCGCCCCCGATTTCTGAGAAATCACCACCCCAGAAATCTCGCTGCTGAGCACAGCTACCTTTTTCTCAGGATTTTTCTCGCAAGTGAGTTCCAAAATTTGCGGTTGCGAGTTGCGAATCGCTTCTACAACCTGCTGGTAAACAGCCTCAGCGTCCTCGGCTAGCTTCCGCTGCACCGACAGCGAGACGGGCGTGTTCTTCACAATCATGTCAATGCTGAACATATAGTCTTAAAAACCTAAGTTTGGAACTCTCTCCTCAGTATATATAGATGTAACGAAGTATTGTGTAGAAAACACCCAGTTTCTGTAGCCCAATGCTCGTGAGTGTGCGCCCAGCAGGGCGCGGGAGCATTTGCGCGCCAGCATTTTAGCGTGCCCTCACGAACTCTTCGAGCTCCTATAACCAGCGCTGTAGGAGGACAGCACTAAAATAAAAAAATGCTTTTTGCCAAGCCCTAGATGCTCCCATTCCCGGTTGATTCGAGAACTTCGAGAACTTCCGAGGACAAGTCAAAATCCCGAAGTTATTTAAGAAAGACTTGCTTTTGTAAAGAATTACCTTTATAATTGTGAATACGGTAAAGAAAAGTAAACTCTGTTCATAATCCTACTTGTTTTCTGCTAAGCAGAGGCAACGGTAGCAGACTGATGATTAGAGAAAAATCCGTTGTAATTATATCTATTTGGAGATTTGCGTAAATGACAATCGCAGTCGGACGCGCCCAGACCGAAAGAGGCATCTTTGATGTACTCGACGACTGGCTCAAGCGCGATCGCTTCGTCTTCGTAGGCTGGTCTGGCATCCTGCTATTTCCCTGCGCCTACCTATCCATCGGTGGCTGGCTGACCGGCACCACCTTCGTCACATCCTGGTACACCCACGGTTTGGCAAGCTCCTACCTCGAAGGAGCCAACTTCCTCACCGTCGCAGTATCCACCCCAGCCAACAGCCTCGGACACTCCCTGCTGTTCTTGTGGGGCCCGGAAGCACAGTGGGACTTAACCCGCTGGTTCCAACTCGGCGGGTTGTGGACCTTCGTCGGCCTCCACGGTGCCTTCGCTTTGATCGGGTTTTGCCTGCGTCAACTCGAAATCGCCCGTTTAGTCGGCATCCGTCCCTACAACGCCCTGGCATTCACCGGCCCGATTGCCGTGTTTGTGTCTGTGTTCCTGCTTTACCCCTTGGGTCAATCAGGTTGGTTCTTCGCCCCTAGTTTCGGCGTAGCAGCAATTTTCCGCTT
>NZ_JAUBTN010000036.1:0-63009 GCF_036705055.1 Microcoleus sp. CZ3-B2
TGCTGGCACATCTTTAGATGAACTTATCTGTGCCTACTGCGCTCAATAGTGTCTCTTTTTTATTTGAAATGACTATACTATTCCGATGAAGAGAGGATTTGATATGACTAACAACTAACAACCAACCACTAATAACTAATAACCAACAACTAATAACCAACAACTAACCACTAATAACTAATAACTAATAACCAACAACTAATAACCAACAACTAATAACTAACAACTAATAACTAGGGCTTGCTGAAAAAGTCCACAAATCGAATCTAGGTGCCAAACAGCTTGAAAAATGGGAGATTCGGAGATGGGTTCCCAAATTTACTCCACAATTGTCCACCGAAATGCAAGGATTTTGAGCCGACAAAGGTCATAACGAGAGCACTTTTTTGTGTTTAAAAATCTTGAAACCCTTGGCAGTCATAACTTCTAGTTCTATTCAGCAAGCCCTAACTAACAACTAACAACTAACAACTAACAACTAACAACCAACAACCAACAACTAACAACTAACAACCAACAACCAACCACCAACAAACTAACAACTGATAACCAACAACCAACAACCAACAAACTAACAACTGATAACCAACAACCAACAACCAACAAACTAACAACTAACAACTAACAACTGATAACCAACAACTAACAACTAACAACCAACAACCCACAACTAACAAACTAACAACTAACAACTAACAACTGATAACTAATAAAAAAAAGATCGCCTTTTTTTCAAAAGAGCGATCGACTTTATTTATTCTAGTACCGACTGTCAAAAGCCGATCGCTAACATCAAATCTCAAGGCCCGATAGCCTGGTTCTACCTCATACTAGAAATCTTGCGGTAACAAAGAACTTAAACGCTCCAACAAAGGATCGGACTCCCGACGAGGAGCAACCTCAGCATCAGAAATGACATTATCATCCGCCACAGAATCAGACTTAATCGAGTCAGGCTCTACTACTTTTGAAACTGGGGCAAAAGAAACTTGAGCAAACTTACTGTTAACACTTCCCTGCAACTGATCCAACTGCGCGCCCAGTTGACTTAGGTGATGTTCCAGTCCTTCCAAACGGCTTAATTCCTCAGCAGAAACATGGCGCTCGAACTCAGCAAATTTGACCGCAAGTTCAGCTATACGCTGTTCCAAGCGCTGAAAGCTATCTGTAGAGCCAGCAGACTCAGATACAGACAAAAACTGCCACAAAGCTTGCTTGCAGAGATTGCCGAAAGTCTGATACTTCGTAAAAGCCAACTCTTTTTCAATAGCGGCCAGTAAAGTTTGATCGGCAGCATCTTCAGTAAACGCCACCGAGAAATTCGCCTTATTTTTTGCCCACAGTGCCATAGGGTTCAAGCCTTAATGCGTTACTTAATTGTGGCTAGCTGAGCCTCAGCATAAATAAACTGTCCCAAAGCATTAGCTTTCCGAGAAGGTTGAGCCAAGTGAGCCTTAAGATTGGCATCTTTGAGCAAAGGTTGGAGTACCTCCCAGAAAAACTCGCCGCCGCCGCCAGTCAGAACCACATCCGTCACCCGTTCCGGCAGCCACTGCACTAAACGTTCGGATAGTTCGTTAGCAAAAGCCTCCCGCAAATCCTTAATAATCGGATCTAAGTTAGTCGGCTTAGTCGCTCCTCTCGGACGGTAGAAACGCTCGCCTTCTGGTTTATTCACCGCTTCTAGTAAAGACAGAGATTGAGGGTCTGCCCCCGGAATTTTGGAGGCTACTTGTTCGTAGAACTTGTTCATGGCGAAAGAATCGCTCTTAGAAGCCGCCCGGGCGAACCGGAAACGATCGACCATTAACAAATCAGTAGTTTGGTGTCCGATATCGACAACAGCCACCGACAGTTCCGGTAAATCCGGCGTAAACTCCTTATTGTCTTGAGCCTCACACCAAATCAGGCTGCCGAATCCTTCCGGCATCACCCAAACGTGGCGGATGTCAATTTCCACGCGCTCACCTCGGTAGACCACCACGTGGGGAGAGCGAAGTTGGCTGATAATCTCTTCCTTTTCTTTTTCAAACTGATCCTGGGAATAAAAAGGCAAACCCAGCACTACGGCCATTTCGCCCTTCATCTGGAAATATCCAGCACAGGAAAAAACCTTAACCAAAGCATCCACTACTTTCGACTGGTCTGCGCCGCCGAGATTAGCGCCAAAGTCTGCAGCCAGTTGACCGATCGCGTATCCCTTGCCTTGGTACTCTAGCCACATATCCAACAGAGGGTCTGTGGCTTTGGACTCAAAGCTGCCGCCCCGCACCTTTTCCACTGGCATATTAGCCACGTTGGCGGGGATAAAAACAACGCTGTTTGGGTTGCGACTTACGCAAGCTTTAGTTGCAGTACGACCCAAATCAGCACTAATAATCGATTTGTGAGAAGCGATCTTAGTCTGCTGCGTCAGCATAGCCGAATTAGGAACAAGCTGTCTAGTTGTCATCGAAATGTGTTACCTCACTGAGCCTCACCATTATCATGCCTTATCCCTTGACACTGCCACGCTTAAAGACAGTGGGTTTTGAGGCGATTCTTTTAACTCTACCTATATCGGTATCGAAATCAGCACCAAACATTATATTCGGGACGATCGCCGTTGCAGTAACTAACCTAACTTTTTTTTCTAGCGATCGCGAGCCAAGGCCTGTTGCCCGATCGTGCATTGTTAAGTTAAATTTAGTTAAGATTCTGAGTGTAAAGTTTTGTCCCGCTCCGGAGGCACCGCGCTCTTACCCGATCTGTCCCCAATTCAAGGTATCCCTATTTATGAAAATTTCTTGGCGAACTATACTACTTTGGACTTTACCCGCCCTGGTAATCGGCTTTTTCTTGTGGCAGGGAGCCTTTGCCCCATCCCCAGCAGAAATGAGTAAGAACACCGCCAGCACACGCTTAAGCTACGGTCGATTCTTAGATTACTTAAACGCCGGTCGAGTTACCAGCGTTGATTTGTACGACGGAGGTCGGACGGCGATCGTCCTAGCCGTAGATCCCGAATTAGACAATCGCGAGCAGCGGTGGCGGGTGGACTTGCCATCAAATTCCCCGGAACTCGTTTCTAGGCTAAGAGACTCCCAAATCAGCTTCGACACCCATCCCCTGCGGAACGACGGCGCAGTCTGGGGACTTTTAGGCAATCTAGTATTTCCCCTCTTGTTAGTCGGAGGGCTGTTTTTCCTCTTCCGCCGCGGCGGTGGCAACGTGCCCGGAGGCCCTGGCCAAGCGATGAACTTTGGCAAATCCAAAGCACGCTTTCAAATGGAAGCTAAAACAGGCGTACTGTTCGACGACGTAGCAGGCGTAGAGGAAGCCAAAGAAGAACTTCAAGAAGTCGTAACATTCCTCAAAAAACCCGAACGCTTCACCGCAGTAGGGGCGAAGATTCCCAAAGGCGTGCTGCTAGTAGGCCCTCCCGGAACCGGTAAAACCTTGCTAGCAAAAGCGATCGCAGGGGAAGCCGGCGTGCCTTTCTTCAGCATCTCCGGTTCAGAATTTGTGGAAATGTTCGTCGGTGTCGGCGCATCCCGCGTCCGCGACTTGTTCAAAAAAGCCAAAGAAAACGCTCCTTGCATAATCTTTATCGATGAAATCGATGCAGTGGGCCGCCAGCGCGGCGCAGGCATCGGTGGCGGCAACGACGAACGGGAACAAACCCTGAACCAGTTACTGACGGAAATGGACGGTTTTGAGGGCAATACTGGGATTATCATCATTGCTGCTACAAACCGCCCCGACGTGCTCGATTCGGCGCTGCTGCGTCCGGGTCGTTTTGACCGCCAAGTTAGCGTAGATACGCCGGATATCAAAGGCCGCTTGGAAATTTTGGAAGTTCACGCGCGCAACAAGAAGCTGTCTACAGAGATTTCTTTGGATGCCATCGCCCGCCGCACTCCGGGTTTTACCGGCGCTGATTTGGCTAACTTGCTCAACGAAGCTGCTATTTTAACAGCGAGACGACGCAAAGAAGCGATTACGATGCTCGAAGTTGACGATGCAGTCGATCGCGTGGTAGCAGGTATGGAAGGCACGCCGCTGGTGGACAGCAAGAGCAAGCGCTTGATTGCTTACCACGAAATCGGCCACGCGGTCGTCGGTACTTTGATTCAAGCCCACGATCCCGTGCAAAAAGTTACCTTAGTCCCTCGCGGACAAGCTCGCGGCTTGACTTGGTTCATGCCTAGCGAAGACCAAGGTTTGATTTCTCGATCGCAAATCTTAGCCCGGATTAGCGGTGCTTTGGGCGGCCGCGCAGCCGAAGAAGTAGTTTTCGGTGATGCTGAAGTTACCACCGGTGCCGGCAACGACTTGCAGCAAGTCAGCGGTATGGCCCGCCAAATGGTTACTCGCTACGGGATGTCTACCTTGGGCCCGATCGCCCTGGAAGCTCAGCAAAGCGAAATTTTCCTCGGCCGCGACTACACGGCGCGATCGGAATATTCCGAAGAAATTGCCTCTCGGATTGACGGACAAGTCCGGGAAATTGTCGATCGCTGTTACGAAGATGCCCGCCGCATTATTCGCGAAAATCGCACTGTGGTCGATCGTTTAGTCGATTTGCTGATTGAAAAAGAAACCATCGACGGCGAAGAGTTGCGCCTGATCGTCTCTGAATATACTTTTGTTCCTGAAAAAGAACAGTACGTTCCTCAGCTTTAAAAAGTTCAAGGCGAATATTCAGGGCGAATAGAATTCGCTGATACACAAACAAAGTCCGCCTCCACGGACTGAAGAAATTCAACCCGCGCAGGCGGGTTTTGTCTGTGTAGAAGCGGTTTCAACCGCCGACTCAAAAGCAACTATATGATTAAGAATTCATCGATTTGTTTGATAGTAATTTCAACATTAATTTCCGTCAACACTTTGAGCGCCCACGCCGAAAAATTAAGATGTTTTGTAGATATTTGCATCGACCCCAGCAGCGTAGAATTAAGCAAATCGGATATTCCCGGTGCTCCTTCTTATCCCGTCAGAATTATTTTAGGCACTCAGCAGTTTAGTAACGAGAAAATGCTGGTGCAAATGGAAGTTAACTGCAATTCGCGAGAGTTTAGAACAGTCAGAATTAGCGAAGATGGCGAAAATTGGTCGAATTTCGATCCGAGATGGACTTTGGTCGATCGCACAAACTCATATTTGTCTCGGCTGGTAGACTATAGTTGTCAATTGGCGATCGAATAAGCCTAAAATATCGATCGAGAGCGAGAATCTCAGTTTGACAAAAAGCATTTGTTGTTGTAGTGCGAGCGTCCCCGTTCGCGAGCGGTACAAGACTCGCTCGCGGGATACTCACACTACAAATGCTTGGACGCTTGATGCTCCCTCTCCATACAGAGAGTTCAATCTAAAATCTAAAATCTAAAATCTAAAATCGGATGACTAACCCCAGCGAATACCGACAAAGACGCGAACATTTAATGGCAAAAATTGGCAGCGGAACCGCGATATTTCGCAGCGCCCCCGCAGCCGTCATGCACAACGATGTTGAATACAGCTACCGACAAGACAGCGATTTTTTCTACTTAACCGGTTTCAACGAAGCCCAGGCCGTAGCAGTGCTCGCACCGCATCACGAAGAACACAAATTTGTCCTCTTCGTGCAGCCAAAAGACTTGGAAAAAGAAACTTGGCACGGTTATCGCGCTGGAGTTGAAGGTGCTAAGGAGTTGTACGGCGCTGATGAAGCGTTTCCCATCGCCGAACTGGCCGAAAAATTACCTAAATATCTAGAAAAGGCCGATCGCATATACTATCACTTCGGGCGCGATCGGAATTTCGACCAAACAATCCTCAATCACTGGCAAAGATTGATGGCAACCTACCCGAAACGCGGTACAGGCCCCACAGCAATCGAAGATTCCAACATCATTTTACACCCGATGCGGCTGGTAAAAAGCGAAACAGAATTAGCATTAATGCGAAAAGCCGCTAATATCTCAGTTATCGCCCACAACCGCGCCCAAGAATTCGCCAAACCTGGCAGGTACGAATACGAAATTCAAGCAGAAATCGAACATATTTTTGGCATGAACGGTGCCACTTCCGCTTATCCTTCCATTGTCGCCTCCGGTAACAATGCCTGCGTTCTCCACTACATCGAAAACAACCGCCAAATGCAGGAAAACGATTTGCTGCTAATAGATGCCGGTTGTGCTTGCGACTACTACAACGCCGACATTACTCGCACCTTTCCCATCAGCGGCAAATTCACCGCCGAACAACAGACTATTTACGACTTAGTTTTGCAAGCACAATTGCAGGCAATCAGTCAAGTATATCCGGGAAATCCTTACAGCAAAATTCACGAAACAGCAGTGCGCGTTTTAGTTGAAGGTTTAATGGATTTAAAACTTTTAGTCGGCGACATTGAAGAGATAATTAAAGAAGAAAAATACAAGCCATTTTATATGCACCGCACCGGACATTGGCTGGGATTGGACGTACACGATGTCGGCGTTTATCAGTACGGCGAAAATTCGCAAGTTTTGCAGGCGGGACAAGTGCTGACGGTAGAACCGGGGATTTATATTTCTCCTTATATTAAACCCGTAGAAGGACAGCCGGAGATTCCTGAAAAATGGCGCGGTATTGGTGTGAGAATTGAAGATGATGTCTTGGTGACATTTGACAGCCATGAAGTCTTGACGGCGGGAGTTTCTAAATAATTGTTGACTGTTGACTGTTGACTGTTGACTGTTTGAACAATACCGATGCAACCGGAAACGATATAAGTTGGCACTGAAGGCTTGAGCTTTGTTAGTATGGGCTTGAAAAAGCTCAAGTCCGCAACTGCAAAACATAGAGCCCTTATGTGCATTGATCCCACAGCGATCGATCGACCTCTCGAAACCTGCGAAGCATTAGTAGCAGAGCAAAAAGTAAAAATTCGGCAACTCGAAGAGCATTTGCAGCAGCAGAGAGAATTGTGTCAGAAATTAGAAGCACAACTCAAAGCAGTCGAGAATGCTGCCTTTTCCGGTTCTGCAACTGAATTCGATATCACGGAGGACGATCGCACTGAGTTAATCGCATCTCTGGAAAAAAGCCAGGAAATGTACCGAACTCTGATCAAACATTATCCGAATGGCTCGGTGTTTTTGTTCGATCGCGATTTGCGCTATACTCTGGTTGACGGTCAAGGTTTGGCAGTAGTTGGTTTGTCCAAAGAACTGTTGGAAGGCAAAACATTGTGGGAAGTATCGCCACCTGAAGATTTGCCACTTTTTGAGACTACATATCGCGCGGCTTTGGCAGGAAAAGAAAATAATTTTGAATATAAATACGGCGATCGCGTTTATTCAACAACAATTGCTCCCGTCAAAAACGACCGGGAAGAAATTTTCGCAGGCATGGTCGTTACTCAAGATATTACCGAAAAGAAACAGGCAGAAATAGCGCTGGAAGAAATCAAAAATCAGCTAGAAATTAAATATAAAAAGCGCACTGAAGACTTGAAAACAGCCAACAATCAATTGCAGGAAGAAATTCTCTCTCGCTGGCGCGCCGAAAAAGCTCTGCGGGAAAGTCAGGAACAGCTAGAATTGTTTTTCTCTCAATCTTTAGATGGCTTTTTCTTTATGATGCTGGACGAACCCGTGCACTGGGACGATACAGTTGACAAAGAAAAAGTTTTGGATTACGTATTTACTCACGGGCGGGTAACGAAGGCAAATCATGCTTTGATAGCTCAATACGAAACTACTCGGGAAGAGTTGATTGGTAAAACAATTAACTTTTTTTTGTCCCACAACTTGGCTGGCTGCAAAGAGATGTTCAGGCAATTTTTTGATGCTGGCAGAATTCACATCGAAAATGACAATCGTAAGTTTGACGGGACTACAATTTCGGTGGAAGGCGACTATATTTGCATTTACGATTCTCTCGAAAGAATTGTGGGGTATTTTGGCGTGCAACGCGATATTAGCGATGCGGTGGTTGCAGCTAGACAACGCAAACAAGCTGAAGCAGCACTGAAAGAAAGTGAAGAAAGATTCCGACAGCTAGCAGAAAATATTGAAAGCGTGTTTTGGATGGTAGGCATTCAACCGCAGGAAATTATTTATATTAGTCCAGGTTACGAAAAAATTTGGGGCCGAAGCTGTGCTGAATTGTATGCTGGCGGACACTTTTTAGCGGATTCCCTCCATCCAGAAGATCGCTCTCGCGTTGTTGCTAAATTCACTAAAAAAATTGTAGCTGAAGACGAGACGGAATATCGAATTGTCCGACCGGATGGCGAAATTCGCTGGATTCGCGATCGGGCTTTTCCGATTACCAATCAAGCTGGTCAAGTTTACCGCATCGTTGGCATTGCAGAAGATATCAGCAAACAAAAACATTCAGAAAAAGTCATCCGCGAAAGTGAAGAACGCTTCCGCCAGTTAGCAGAAAATATCCAAGATTCCTTCTGGCTAATGTCTGCTGAATTCACCGATTTATTGTATCTGAGTCCAGCTTACGAACAAATCTGGGGGCGCAGCAACGAAGAATTATATGCCGAGCCCTTAAAAATGATGGAGTGGGTGCATCCAGAAGATAAACATTTGCTGCAAGAGGCAATGGGGCGAGTGTTGCAGGGCGAGTCTACCTATATCGAATATCGGATTTTTCTGCCAGACGGCACAATTCATTGGGTTTGCGATCGAGCTTTTCCTATTTACGACGAATCGGGCAATATTTACCGCATCGCTGGTATTTGTGAAGATATTAGCGATCGCAAATTGACCGAGGCCCGCATCCAAGCAGCACTCCGCGAAAAAGAAGTATTGCTGAAAGAAATTCACCACCGAGTCAAAAATAATATGCAGGTAGTTTCCAGCCTGCTGCAATTACAAGCTCAATATATTGAAGACGAACCGACGCTAGCTTTATTTGAAGAAAGTCAGACCCGCATCCATTCAATGGCTTTGATTCACGAGCAACTTTATCAATCCGACAATCTCGATCGGATCGATCTCCTGCCCTACGTTGAAACTTTGCTTGCTAATTTGTATCAATGTTTTGGTTACGGCAATACATCCATCCAATTCAATCTCAACGTTGACCCAATTTCTTTAAATATAGAAACAGCAATTCCTTGCGGTTTGATTATTAACGAACTGGTTTCTAACTCGTTGAAATACGCCTTTACCGAAAGTTTGGCCGGTGAAATTAATATTAATTTTCATCGTGACACAACTTCTCAGCAATTTCACTTAAGTATTCAAGACAACGGCAGGGGATTCCCTGCAGGTTTTAACATAGAACATACCGAAACTTTAGGATTGCGATTAGTGCGGATGTTGACCAACCAATTAGATGGAACTCTTGTGATTGACAGTAAGTGCGGAACTTGTTACGATATTAGTTTCGCTGAGTTGTCTTATCGACAGCGCATTTAAAAAATAATATGAACCCTATAAAGATTTTGGTGGTCGAAGACGAAGTGATTGTCGCCGAAGACATAGCAGGCAGGTTGAAAAAACTGGGTTATATAGTAACAGCTACGGTTGTTTCAGGGGAAGAAGCACTGGAAAAAGTCGCCGAAGAACGGCCAGACTTAGTGCTGATGGATATCGTGCTTAAAGGTAATATGGATGGTATAACAACAGCCGAACAAATCAGAACCAAGGTAGATGTACCAACAGTATTTTTAACAGCTTATGCCGACGAGAAAACGCTGCAAAGAGCGAAACTTACAAACCCATTTGGTTATATTATCAAACCATTTCAACAACATGATTTACGGGTGGCGATCGAGATTGCCCTGCACCGACACGAAATCGAAGCTAAGATGCGAGCTTCTCTCAAAGCTTCGGAAGCAACGAGAGAGTGCGTGGAAGAAAAGTCGTACCGCCAAAACCAGTATATTTCAATGGCTGCTCACGAATTGCGGAATCCGCTCAACGCAATTTTAATCTCTGCAGAACTCCTACAGCTCGATCGCGATCGTAGCAATGATGAAGCCCAAGTCAGAACCCTGCGGCTGGTGAACTCAGCTACAAAAAAAATGAACCAGCTAATCGACGATATGCTGTTCATGGGCCGAGCAGAATCAGGTAAACTCAAATCCCATCCATTACCGATAAATTTAGTCGAATTTTGTCAAGATTTGCTGGCTCAACTGCAGTTAGGAAATGAAGCCAAGCACAAACTAAAATTCATCCCGTCTGACGTTACCAGCGCGATTTTAGATCAACAATTGTTGCACTGTATTATTTCTAACTTAATTGTCAACGCCATCAAATATTCCCCAAGCGGCGGTCAAGTCAGCTTGGAATTGCAATACAGTCAAGCAGGAGATGGAGACAAAGAACCTATCTTTTGTTTTTCTCGTGAGTGTTTATTTTCTAATTCTCAATCTACACATATTAACTATCCCTTACTAATTATCCGCATCCAAGACGAAGGTATAGGCATCCCCGAAACCGAAGTAGAAAAAATATTTGAAATGTTTTACCGCTGCAAAAATACTGGAAATATTAAAGGTAACGGTTTGGGATTAACCATTGTCAAAAAAGCTGTGGATTTGCAAGGAGGTGCCATTTGCTGTGAAAGCAAAATCGGCGTTGGTACTAACTTTACAGTCGTGCTTCCCTATGTAGCTCTTTCTTCAAAAAGTCATATATAAGACTTATCTAATCATCAAAATGTTGCAAAATCCACTCAACCGCCACTGCTAAATTGGCTGCAATAAAATCCGGTTTAGTATGGTGCTGATACTCGCCGCTCAAAACGCTTTCGCCGTAACCAGTCTGCACTAAAATACCAGTACAACCGGCATTGTGAGCCATATCCACATCAGTCGCTTTGTCTCCCACCATAAAACTATTCGGTAAATCCAAATTGTGTTCCCAAGCGGCGGCTACCAACATTCCCGTATTCGGTTTTCGCCAAGTAGTATATCGTGTAAATTCTGAGTTTGTTCCACCTTCGGCTGCGCTCAAATAAGGGCAGTAATAAAGAGCGTCTAAGCTCGCTCCCCCTTCATTTTTTAATAGTTGACAAAGGCATTTGTGCAAAGCTTCAACGTGGCTAACTGGATAATAACCTCTGGCGGGACCGGATTGATTGGAAACCAGACAGCAAAATATTTTGTGGTCATTTAAACGGCGTACAGCTTTAGCTATTCCTGGGATTAAATGCAAATCTTCTACTTGGTGAATGTAGCCCGCTTCGATGTTGAGAACGCCATCTCTGTCCAGAAATACTGCTCGTTTCATGTAATTGTAATTGATAATATTATAGGAATCCTATCATAAGCTGTTGTGGAAATAAACATTGTATATTTTGATGACAATCAAAAATTGTCAAATCCTCTCCCCCTCTCCCCTTCTCCCCTGATCCCCATCGGACCCTCAATCGCCATACACAATATATATGAGCAACAGCTTATCCGCTCGATTAACCCCACGTTTACACAGGTTCGTAGTGCGAACTGAAGTAGGCTCTTGTTGCCGACTGAAGTCCGCACTACAAACGGGGTAATCTACCGGATACGATCTCGTACATTTCCGATTCCTCGAAACCGGATTTTTTTATCTAATATGCGGATGAAGAACAAGTATTTTCGTGACAAAATCAGGTTTTTGAACAAAAAAAACGGATACCGTGCCACCTTGACTCCTGATTGGAAAGAGTACAGTTTTAGACTTTTGTTCAATATCCAAAATTGCTCTGGGAGTCAATCTAAAATCTAAAATCTAAAATCGACAGACTGCCCGTGCGTCCAAGAGTGAGTTTGTCAGACCGGGTTTTGTACAAGAATGTTGTAAATAATAAATAATTTTTGTACAAAACCCGCCCTCTTCTCAAACAAAGCTAGCCGCCCCAAACCTTCTTCAAAACCTCTTGAGGAGAAATGTCAGCCATTTTACCAGTAGGAGATTTTATGCCCAAAAATCGATCGCCCGGTGGCAGCAATTTTGCAGGTTCAGTCGGGCCGAACAAAGCTATTGTATAAGTTTGAACCGCTACAGCTAAGTGCATCGGCGCACTGTCGGTACACATCATCAAATTAGCAGCAGCAATAGTGGCGGCTAATTTGCCGATATCATCCGGCGAGATAACTTTTACCTTCGGACAAAGTTCGACTAACTTGTTTACGAAGGCTGCATCTTCGGGGCCTTTCACAACAACAACGGGCAAATTAGGCTGCCGTTGCTGACAGTCTTCGATGATTTGTCTCCAGTTGTCTGTAGGGTAAATTTTGTCAATACCTTTAGACAGGGCTAGCTGACTGGAACCGCCGTGAATCAGAATGTAACCGCTTTCTTTTACACCTAACCGCTGCTGTTCGGCTTCTGCCCACTGAATATCCTGTTTTGGTACATTAATTGCCAGGGGCGGACAAGGATTTTTAATGTTGAATCCTTGCAGCAAATCGTGATACATTGAGGCAGCGTACTGGTCAGTTTTTAGAGGTACGGCATCGGTGAGAAATCGAGCGCCGTTGGTTCCTAAATAGCCAACTCTCTGCGGAATGCCGGTCAGCCACAGCAGAAGTCCTACAGTCCACCGCTGGCCGAGGGAAACAACTGCTTCGTATTCGCGATCGCGAATTACGCCCAGTAAATTGCCCAAATCTGCCATAGCGTTGCGGTCTTTGAAATTGTACGTCAAGACTTCTTTGACGGACTTGCAGACTCGGTAAGCGCCCTTTGCCCTCGGTTCCACGATGACATCAATCTGAGAGTCTGGATAAGACTGCTTGAGGTCGTCAAGGGTGGGGAAAAATAAAATTTGGTCGCCAATCCCGCCAGGGACAAGTGCTAGTATTCGCATCATAAACGATCGGGCTATTATCTATCTAGGTAGCTCTCAGCTATCGGTCTTCCACTATCAGCTTATAGTATTTTTAGACTTTAAAAGCTACTGGCTGACAGCTAAACAACTGACCCAAAAGTACAGGACGCTTTTAATATATACCTAGTTGGTAAAGAAGGGTTAGTTAATGCACTTATTGATTGCGGCGGCCGGTTCGGGGCGGCGGATGGGGAGTCAGCGGAATAAACTGCTGCTGAATTTGCTCTCTAAACCTTTGCTGAGTTGGACTTTGGCTGCTGCTGAAGCTTCGCGGCAGATTAGTTGGATCGGCATCATGGGACAGCCTGACGATTTTCCAGATTTTAAGGCAATTCTGGTCGATTTAGCTTTGGTGAAGCCTGTGGAACTGATTCTAGGAGGGGCTACCAGGCAAGAGTCAGTTTACAACGGTTTGCAGGCTTTGCCACCAAATGCCGATCGAGTGTTGATTCACGACGGGGCTAGGTGTTTGGCAACTCCTGAATTGTTCGATCGCTCGGCAGAAGCTCTGTTGGGCTGTCCGGGCTTGATTGTCGCCGTCCCGGTCAAGGATACCATTAAGGTGGTGGACGAGTCTAGGATTGTGCGAGACACGCCGGACAGAAGCAATTTGTGGGCGGCCCAGACTCCCCAAGGATTTGAAGTGAAATTATTAAAGCAGTGTCACGAACAAGGGCGACAAAAGGGTTGGGAAGTTACAGACGATGCCGCTTTGTTTGAAAAATGCGGTTTAGCCGTGCGAATTGTTGAGGGAGAAGAGACAAATTTGAAGGTGACAACGCCCGTTGATTTGAGCGTAGCAGAATTCATTTTGCGCCAAAGATTCGGATAAATTATCTTCAACAAACTTCCCGTACGGGTTTTGTCAAAAAAGAAGCGGTTCAAACTGCCGCTTCTTCTTTCATAAACCTGTTTTTTAGCTTTTTTATTCACCCAAAAACGGATAGCGTCGTGGAAAGAGCGAAATTTTAGACAAGAATTCCAATTCCCGTGATTCACCCAGCAGCAAGTAAATCTCAAATCGAAACATGGAAAATCTCAAATTGAGTGAGGTTTTTTACGAGGAATAATTAGAGAATTTTTTGCTAGTTATTTTTGATGACGCGAAGGCGTTTCTTGTTTTTTGGGATCATCTTTAGTTTGGCAAAAAGCATTTTTTTATGATAGTGCTGTCCCTGAAAACCTAGCCGTACAACACTCGATGAGGAGAGAACACTATAGCGGTTATCAAAAAAGTGAGGAGAGCCTCATGCCCTATGCCCGATACCCGATGCCCTATGCCCTATGCCCTCATCTTTCTGAAAAAGGCTATATATATGCAAAACACAGATACTCCCCATTTGTTCAATCAGATTTGTACTGCTTTTTTTCATCTCTTAAATGCTTGACATGATACTTATTTTAGGAGGGTTAAATCAGCCCTGCCTAATTTAGCGGTATAAAAATAAAATCAGGATCGGAGCGAACAGCGTTTGACCGACATTTGCCCCTTCGCGACGCAAAGCCAAGGTTTTTTTGCGCCAAGTAACCAAACTCTAGACTATTTCTAGATGAGTTTGCTTGTATGGCGGTAGCAACTAAGCGACACTGTAGGTAGCAAGTCAGTCCCTGTAAGGTCTGAAGGCATCTAAAAACGGTGTTTTGCTAGACCGTTCCTAGAGAGTGCCTGCTAAATGGCTGAAAGTATTGATAGTTCGTTAGGTTTTCGATGAGTTTTTAAATGTTAAGTTTTTTGTAAAGGAGATATCAACTCTGAGCGATCCAGCACTTTCGGGCACCACCGGTGTTTCACCTACAGCTTTGCTTCCTCAACTGTCGATCGGTATTTTTGTCCGCTCACAGGAACTCGCAGGCTCGGCGATCGAGCTTTTGAGGGGCGATCGCTATGCTTTAACCCATATCAAGTCGGCGGTGGAGTTTTTGGGATTTCTGAAGCACAGTTACCACCTCGATTGTTTGGTTGTTGAGGTAGATGGAACTCGGCGCGAACTCCTCAGCAAGCTGCAAGAACGATCGCTCTTTTTGCCTGCTGTGATTTTTTTGCCCCAGCCCGGGGAGCATGAAATACCCGAAGCACCACTTTCAGATAGTTTTGAGACGCAGCCCAGTAATGCCGACAAGAGTCAAGATCAAAGTTGTACTTTTTTTTACCACCCTGCGGAGGTGCAACTGCCGATCGCCCGATCGAGCGAAATAACTGCAGCTATCGATCGGGCGATCGGGCAATTTCTCAAACTTTCAACTTTAGTTCCTCTCAACGAGCAATCCGCAAAAGTCGATCCGACAACCCTATTGACTGCTCAAAGTTTACTAAGCCGACAGCAGCGCCGACTTGCGGAAAAATTACGGGAGCGATTAGGATACTTAGGTGTGTATTATAAAAGAAATTCCCAGATTTTTTTGCGAAATCTGTCTGAGTCAGACAAGCAAAAGTTCTTGGAGCAACTCAAGTCAAGTTATCGCGACATCGTTTTGCATTATTTTTCTGAAGATACTGCCGTCAACAATCAAATAGATGAATTTGTCAATTTGGCTTTTTTTGCTGACGTTCCCGTTACTCAAATTGTAGAAATTCATATGGAGTTGATGGAGGAGTTTGCTAAACAGCTAAAATTAGAAGGGCGCAGCGAGGAAATATTGCTCGATTACCGCTTGACTCTGATTGACGCGATCGCTCATCTGTGCGAAATGTACAGGCGATCGATTCCAAAAGAGACATCTAAACCTAGAGAGTAGAAGGAAGAAAGCAGAAGCTAAAATTTACCAAAATAGAAAGGATAAGACGTTCGATAGGGCGATCGGAAAGCAGCAATTATTATAAAATAACAAAGAACAGCAGACTTAACACAAATAACAACTACAACTAACATCTGACAACTCATACTCAACATCTATAAAAGTTCATGAGTCCTCTCAAAAAAACCTACGTTCTCAAGCTCTATGTTGCTGGAAATACTCCCAACTCAGTGCGAGCTTTGAAAACCCTAAAGGACATCCTAGAACAAGAGTTTCAAGGAGTGTACGCCCTGAAAGTCATAGACGTTCTCAAAAATCCTCAACTCGCAGAAGAGGACAAAATTTTGGCAACCCCGACTCTGGCGAAAATCCTGCCGCCCCCGGTGCGAAAAATTATTGGCGATTTGTCCGATCGCGAGAAAGTTCTGATAGGATTAGATTTGCTCTATGAAGAACTCCGCGAAGAAGACCTGAATTCATAAGACGATCGGGTGACAGTCATTAGTCAGCAGTGATTAGTTATTAGTTATGGGAGCATCTCATTTTTGTAAAAAGCATTTTTTTGTTATAGAACTGTCCCCGTTCGCACGGGTTATATAAGCCAGTACGAACGCGGACACCACTAGAAAAGTTAATGATTCACAACTAAAGAATACTGAGAGTTCACAAAAATCCATATGAATGAAATTATTCAAACAGTACAACCAGAAAAAAATGTAACTGCAGGAGTTCAAAAAATTCGCACGATGATTGAAGGTTTTGACGACATCAGTCACGGCGGAATGCCAGTCGGCAGAACCACCCTAGTCAGCGGCACATCAGGAACAGGAAAAACTTTATTTGCCGTACAATTTATCTATAACGGAATCACCCATTTTGACGAACCGGGAGTCCTCGTAACTTTTGAAGAATCACCAACAGATATTATTAAAAATGCGTGCAGTTTCGGTTGGAATCTCGCAAAATTAATCGATGAAGGCAAGCTATTTATTTTGGACGCTTCCCCCGACCCAGAAGGTCAGGATATCGTGGGAAATTTTGATTTATCAGCCTTAATCGAACGAATTCAATACGCCATTCGCAAGTACAAAGCCAAGCGCGTTTCTATAGATTCAGTGACAGCAGTATTTCAGCAGTACGACGCTGCATCGGTAGTGCGCCGAGAAATTTTTCGCTTAGTTGCGCGCCTCAAACAAGTAGGTGCAACTACAGTTATGACTACCGAAAGGCTGGAAGAATACGGCCCTGTGGCCCGATTTGGAGTGGAAGAATTTGTATCGGATAATGTAGTAATTGTTCGCAACGTTTTAGAAGGAGAACGCCGCCGCCGCACAATGGAAATTTTGAAGTTGCGCGGTACAACTCACATGAAAGGCGAATATCCTTTTACTATGACTAATGACGGCATTAATATTTTCCCATTGGGAGCGATGCGATTAACTCAAAAGTCTTCTAACGTGCGGGTTTCTTCCGGCGATAAAACTCTCGACGAGATGTGCGGCGGCGGTTTCTTTAAAGACTCGATTATTTTAGCTACTGGTGCAACGGGAACCGGCAAAACCCTGTTGGTAAGCAAGTTCTTGCAAAATGCTTGCATGAACGGCAATCGGGCGCTGCTTTTTGCCTATGAAGAATCGCGGGCTCAGTTGTTCCGCAATGCTTATTCTTGGGGCATTGATTTTGAAGAAATGGAACAGAAAGGACTGCTAAAACTGCTGTGTACTTACCCGGAATCTGCGGGTTTGGAAGACCACTTGCAGACGATTAAATCAGAAATTGCGGAATTCAAACCTTCTCGAATTGCTATTGACTCGCTGTCGGCCTTAGCTAGGGGTGTCAGCAATAATGCTTTTAGGCAATTTGTGATTGGGGTAACGGGTTTTGCGAAGCAGGAAGAAATCACTGGCTTTTTTACAAATACCAGCGATCAGTTTATGGGTTCTCATTCGATTACTGACTCCCATATTTCTACGATTACTGACACGATTATCATGCTGCAGTATGTAGAAATTCGCGGGGAAATGTCGCGGGCAATTAATGTGTTTAAAATGCGCGGTTCGTGGCACGACAAAGGGATTCGGGAATATACGATTACTGAACGGGGGCCGCAAATTAAAGATTCGTTCCGCGGCTACGAACGGGTGATCAGCGGTTCTCCGACTCGGATTGCCATTAATGAGAAGAGTGAGTTATCGCGGATTATTCAGGGGGTACAGGGCCCAGATGATGACGATATTTAATAGCAAACAGTCGGTTTTAGGGTGCTCTTAGCAAACACTATTATAGCTGTTGTTGAGAAACTCATACCATGTACGATCGATTGACAATGACGAAATTGGTTCGTAGTGCGGAATGCGAGTCCGTTCTTGGGTTGCGGACTCCAGGATGCACGCGCGATCGGGAAGCAAATCAAAATGTGGCTCCGACCGACGCGGATTTTCCAGAGCCGGCAGACTTGCTCAACCAGTTGAAAGGGCGGCGCAAAAAGTCAAAGGCCGACTTGGCAGATATGGAAGCTGTGCTGGACTTATTGGCAGGGCTAGGGAGTTGATTGTCTCCAAATTGTCTCCAAATTGTCTCCAAATTTGTCTCCAGATAGCCCGTTTTGTCTCCAAAGACTCCTTGTACGGTCACATACGCTAAGCCCTAGAAACGCGAAAACCCTTGATTTCTCAAGGGTTCTAGCCATTTATCTTGGTAAGCGGGCAGCGGGAATCGAACCCGCATAGTTAGCTTGGAAGGCTAAAGTTTTACCACTAAACTATGCCCGCACACAGAATCCAAATATAACACAAGCTTCTAAAAATTGCAATAGGCCTGTGCAAAATTTTTTAAGTTGTCCCTCCCAAGGGCTAAATCGGGACTTGGAGCCCGATCGCCCAATCAGCTAAAAATCTCCCTTTCCCAGGCTACCAAAGGCTTTACGGGTGGAAATAATCGTAGACTTGCTGCGCCAGACGCGGGCCAATCCCAGAAACTTCTGCCAACTGTTCGGGAGTCGCTAAACGCAGATAGTCGATCGACCGAAAATGCGCTAACAACAGTTTTTGCCGGTGGTGTCCCAATCCCGGAATATCATCAAGGCGCGATCGCTTCATTCTCTGACTTCTTTGATCCCGGTGAAAACTCACAGCAAATCTGTGCGCCTCATCCCGCACCCGCCGCAATAATTGTACCCCTGGCTGCTCAGAATTAGTGGGCAGCGGCAAAGATTCCCCCGGCAAAAATATCTCCTCTCGCTGCTTAGCCAAACTGACAACCCGCAACTCATCTAGCAAATTCATCTCCCGCAAAACAGCCACAACTGCTGACAGTTGACCTTTGCCACCATCTATCATAATCAAATCCGGTTTGTCAGAAATAGTATGAGAAACCGAAGATAAACTACTGACTTCTTGCCGCAATCCTAAATTACTCAATTCATTTTCATTACTTTGAGCCGTTAAATCCTGTACATTGTTCGTTGCCGAACTTTCTTTTTCCTGATTCTTTCGGAATCTCCTGCCGATCACTTCTGCTAAACTCGCAAAATCGTCAGAATGACCCGATTTAATTTCAGGATTCTTAATTTTGTAATGGCGGTAGTGTTGGTTTGCAGGCAAACCGTCAATAAATACGACGCGGGAAGCTACAGCGTCAGAACCTTGAATGTGAGAAATATCGTAACCTTCAATTCGGTGCGGGATTTCCGGCAAATCGAGAATTTCTGCTAAATCTTCCATTGCTTGAGAATTGCGATCGCCCAATCTCTGCATTCTCGCCAATTCATACTCAGCATTGCGTTCCACCATCTCAATCAACTCCGCCTTAGTTTGGCGCTGCGGAGTCACAATTGTCACTTTTCGTCCTTTACGATTGCTCAACCAATCTGCTAATATTTCCGCTTCTGGCAATTCGTACTGCACTGAAATTTCGCTGGGAATTTCTACAGATTCGACATTTTGATAATGTTCCTCCAACACCCGCTGCAAAATTGCTCCCGGTTCCACCCCCGCTTCCCCACCTTCGCAAAGAGGGGAGGAAACAGAAAGTTGAGACAACTCTTGCCCCCCATTGGTAAGGGGCGGTTGGGAGGGTATTTCTGCAATAAATCCCAGTCTTCCGACTAATTGGCCGGCACGAATCTGGAATAATTGAACGCAAGCGTGCTGAGTGCCGGCTGCAAGGGCGATCGCATCTCTAGAAACCGTATCATCGGGTAAAGACACTTTTTGACCAGCACTCAAAGACTGCAAACCCTTAATTTGATCTCGGATCCGCGCCGCAGTTTCAAAGTTTAAATCTTCCGCTGCTTTTTCCATTTGCGGTTCCAGAATGTCCAGCAACTCCTGAGTCCTTCCCTGAAAAATCATCGCTACCTTTTGGATAATTTTGCGGTATTCTTCCGGCGAAGTTAGCCCTTGACAAACGCCGACGCAGCGGCCGATGTCGTAGTTCAAACAGGGACGGTCTTTAAACAGCGGCTGAGGGCGCTGTCGCAGGGGAAAAATCCGCTTGATTAAATGCAGCGTACTCCGCAGCGCCCCTGTATCGACGTAGGGGCCGTAGTAGCGGTCTTTTGCACTGCTGGCGCGACGTTTACGGGTGATGAAAATGCGCGGGTATTCTTCCGACCAAGTTATGCACAAATAGGGATATTTTTTATCGTCCTTAAGGAGGACATTAAAGTAAGGTTGGTGCTGTTTTACAAGGTTTGCTTCTAATGCTAAAGCTTCCGCTTCTGTGTCGGTGGCGATGAATTCGATTTCCCGCACTTGCTGTACCATCATCGCGATGCGGGGACTGAGGTTTTGGCTTTCGCGGAAGTAGGAACGGACGCGATTTCGCAGTTTTTTTGATTTACCGATGTAAAGGATGCGATCGCTCTCGTCTCGCATTAAGTATACACCAGGAACCGCCGGAATTTCTTTGAGGCGACTTTCTAGGCGTTCCGAGTCTTTAACTAACGGCAGAGTTTTTGTGGATGGCATTGCAAGCTATCTCAGCAAAATAGAGACTGATTGTACACTTTTTTATTTTACCTTAATTCTGTCTTTTTTTACGGCTGCTACCGCCGCCAAATTCACCGATTAAACTTGAAAATTAGTTACAATATCTGAGATAAAAACTTGCGGGTGCGTTCTTCCTTCGGATTCTGAAAAAACTCTTCCGGCCCGGCTTCTTCCACTAAAACGCCGCCGTCCATCAATACAATGCGATCCGCTACTTCGCGCGCAAATCCGACTTCGTGAGTTACTACTACCATTGTAATTCCAGTTTCCGCCAAATTTCGCATCACATCTAAAACTTCTCGCACCATTTCTGGATCTAATGCTGATGTTGGTTCGTCAAAAAGCATAATTTTAGGCTGCATTGCTAAAGAACGTGCAATTGCTACCCGTTGCTGCTGTCCGCCAGATAGCTGTCCGGGATATTTTTGTGCTTGTTCCAAAATTCCCACTCTTTCTAACAGTTGCATTGCTGCTTCTTCGGCTTTTTTCTTGGGCCAGCGGCGCACCCATACGGGCGCTAGCATGACGTTTTGTAAGACTGATAGGTGGGGAAACAGGTTGAATTGTTGAAATACCATTCCTACTTCCCGGCGAATTGTCTCGATGTTCCGCAAGTCGTGGGAAAGTTCGATTCCGTCGATCGTTATTTTACCTTGCTGATATGCTTCTAAGGCGTTGAAAGTACGAATAAATGTGGATTTTCCCGAACCGGACGGGCCCATTATGACGACGACTTCGCCTCGGTTTACGTTCATGCTAACGCCTCGCAGTACGTGAAATTTTCCGTACCATTTATGGACATTTTCTGCTACGATTACTGTTTCGGGATTTGTGGATTGAGTTTCCATGTTTGTTTTATTTGTTAACCGCTGATTAACGCTGATGAACGCTGATAGAAATTCCTGTAGAAAACTTGTCTAATAACCAATAACCAATAACCAGTAACCAGTAACCAATAACCAGTAACCAGTAACCAATAACCAATAACCAACAACTAATAACCAACAACTAATAACTTTTTTCGAGACTGCGTTCTAGTTTGCGGCTAGCTAATGACATTGAATAGCAAAATACCCAATAAATTAGGCCGACGAATATGTAAACTTCGGCGTACCTGCCGATGTATGATGGATTTGCTAAAATTGCGCGGGATATTCCGATTAATTCTAACATTCCAAATAGGGCAAGTAGGGATGTATCCATGAATAATCCGATGAATTGACCGCCGATCGCCGGAATGACTGTTCGCAACGCTTGGGGTAGTACAATGAGAATTGTCAGTAGCGGTGTGTTTAGCCCGATCGCCCTTGCCGCTTCTATTTGTCCCCTGGGTACGGCTTGCAAGCCCCCGCGCACGTTTTCTGCCAAGTATGCCGCACTGAATAATGTTAATCCCGCGATCGCCCTTACGACTCTATCTAATTTGGGATATTCCGGCGGCAAGAATAATTGCAGCATCACTTGACCTAAAAACAAAATGCCAATTAATGGCAAACCGCGAACGATTTCAATATATAATGTTGAAAGCAGTTTGACGACGGGCAAAGAACTTTGTCTCCCCAAGGCTAGCAATACTCCCAAGGGAAAGGAAAGCACAATACTAATTATTGCTAAAAACAGCGTCAACACTAAACCGCCCCAATCATTTGTCGAGACTTCTCTCAAACCTAACCCGCCTTTAATTAGCCACAAAATCAGCGGGAAGGATAAAGCCCAAATTCCTGGCATCCAACCCATGATTTTAGGGTTGACTTGTCTGGCGGTGACGTAGCCGACGATGGCTGCGATAATAATTCCTAAGAGGTAGAAGCGAGAGGTTTGGTCGATCGGCGAAATTAGCGCACCGACAACCGCAGCAGCGAGTAAAATCAATGTAGGCGCATTCCAAAGTCGTTCTTCCCGCTGAATATTTCCCCAAGTCAAGCCTCCCAACAAAGCAATTATTCCCGCCACTATCCACAGCCGCCAGTAGGATTCGCTGGGAAATCTGCCCGCAAAAAATAGCGGCAAGTTGGCTTCTAATACCCGCCACTGAGCTTTTGTTGTAGCCCAAACGATAATTCCTTTGATAGTTTGGAAACCGACAATCAGACAAACTACTGTAAAAATGCAGTTGTACCAGGTACTAAATAGGTTTTTGCGCGCCCAATTCCAAGGTGTGGGCGATTCGGTGGGGGGAGGCGGTAGTACGGGGGTTTTTTCCATAATTCTTGAGTGGTTAGTCGTTAATTTCTAATTGCACTTATATCTAGCCTTTTTCAGTAACATTAGATGCTAGGAGTGGGCATTGGGCGGAGCGAAGCGGAGGGATTGGGCGAGCGCGAAGCGGAGGGATTGGTCATTGGGCAAACCTCATTTTATTGAGAACAGCTATACTAACATTTCTAAAGTTTTTACGGCTTTCTAGTTTCTGTTCGTTCGCAAACAAATTAGCAGTTTCAGAATAACTTAATTTAAATGTTTTCAAGACGCTGCTTAAACTGAAGTCACTGTAAGCCATTTGATTTGCCTTATTGTTACCAGAATTAAATTTTTATCTTTCCTTGAGTTGTACGGTTCGATTGTACCAATTCATGAATAGAGAAACTATTAAACTAATTGTCAGGTATGTTACCATGATAATTAGCATTGCTTCGATCGCCCGACCGGTCTGATTCAAAGTCGGAGAACCCACTACAAAGTAAACATCGGGATAAGCAACCGCCACAGCTAAACTTGAATTCTTAGCTAAATTTAAATACTGACTGGTTAAAGGCGGCACTATCACCCGCAAGGCTTGCGGCAAAATTACCATCCGCATCGCGGTTCCCGATTTTAGTCCCAAAGATTTTGCTGCTTCCCACTGACCTCGCGATACTGACTGAATTCCGGCGCGGACAATTTCTGCAATATAACTCCCAGTATACAAGCTCAGTCCTGTTACTAAGGCTGCAAATTCTGGAGTTATTTTTAATCCTCCTTGGAGTTGCAATGCTGGTGTCAGGCGGGGGAAATCTAGGCGCAAAGGCAGATTTTTGGTGATAATTAAAGCTACGATCGCACTTAGCCCGATCGCACCTGCCGCCCAAAATAACTGTCTTCCCGGCTTCGCTGTTTCCAGCATCACCCGCCCCCGCCACATCCACAGCCCCGCCGCAGCCAAAACTCCGACAGTTAATAAAATCAACCAAATCTCAAAACCGGGCAAAGGTGCAGGCCAAGGTACAGCAATGCCGCGATTTGTCAAGTAAATCGGCTCTTTCATCTGCGGGTTATCTTCCAGTTTTGGCAGGGAAATGAACACTGCAAAATACCAGAAAAATAATTGCAGCAATAAGGGCGTGTTTCGCAGAATTTCTACGTACAAAGCAGCCAAGTTTCGCAGCAACCAGTTGTCGGAAAGGCGCGCAATTCCTACCGTCACGCCCGCAATTGTTGTGAAAACAATCCCCAGACCCATTACCCGCAGCGAGTTGACTAAACCGACAAAATAAGCTTGTCTGTAGGTGTTTTCGGGACTGTAGGGAATTACGCTTTCGCCGATATCGAAGGATGCTTGGGAATTGAGAAAGTCAAATCCAAATTCAATCCCTAGTTGCGCGTAATTGGCGCTGATATTGTCCCAAAAAATGGCGATTACAGTTATTACTAAAATTAGGGCGATCGCCTGTCCGACTATTTTCCACAAGCGATCGTCTCGCAGCAGTGTTGATAACTCTTGAAATTTGGATGATTTCTTGGAGTGGCCCGGTTGAGGTTCTGTATTCATAATTTTTTAATGTAGAGCGAACTAGACTTGAATTGCATAAATCTTTGATTGATAGATCTACCGCAGGTGCAAGGCAGATGCAACCCACGATAAACGCAGATAATTTCAAGTCTTGAGAGCCAATGAATGACAGAGGTCTACTATACAGAGAATTACGCACCAATAGCCCAGAAACCGGGTTTTTGAAGCGGTAAAGAGCAAGCGTCAAATATTTGCGTAAAAAACCCGGTTTCTGGGACGAAGCGCGTTTAAGTCCTGATGAAATTAACGGAAGGGTGGCGAGTAAAGCAAACCGCCATCTTTCCAGAGTCTGTTTTGACCCCGGTCTAACTTAAGTGTACTTTTCGGGCCGAGGTTGCGATCGTATATTTCCCCGTAATTCCCCACTTTTTTAACAATGCGGAGAGCGAAATCGTTCGAGAGTCCGAAACCTTTACCTAAGTCTCCTTCTTTTCCTAGCAAACGTTTGACGTTTGGATCGGTACTGCTTGCTGCAATTTTATCTACATTTGCTGAATTAATTCCCAAATCTTCAGCTTCAATCGTCGCAAAAATAATCCATCTCACCGCATCCGCCCATTTCGCATCGCCGCTTTTTACCGCTGGGGCTAAGGGTTCTTTTGACATCACTACCGGCAAAATCACATTGTTCTGGGAATTCGGTAGAGTTGTGCGCTTAGAAAGAAGTTGCGATCTATCGGAAGTAACACCTTGACAGCGACCTTCTTGATAGGTAGCAAAGGTAGCATTCACATCTTCAAATACGACAGGAGTGTATTTGACTCCTAATTTTCGCATTTGGTCGGACAAATTTTGTTCGTTGCTCGTACCTGTCTGCACGCAGATAGATTTGCCCGCAAAATCTTTTAAACTTTTGATGCCGCTGTCTTTTTTGACCATGATGCTTTGAGAGTCATAAAAGACAATTGGCGCAAATTCCAGTCCCGTAGTGCTGTCGCGGCTGGCCGTAAAGGTGGTATTTCGGCTGAGAAGGTCGATTTCGCCAGATTGCAAAACTGTAAATCTATCTTTGGCGTTGAGCTTTCGGTATTCGACTTTTTCGGGATCGTCAAATATTGCGGCCGCCACCGCCCTGCACACATCTACATCGAGTCCCGAATATTTACCTTTTTCGTCTACAAAGCTAAAACCCGGTAGTTCGCCACTGACGCCGCAAATGAGTTTGCCGCGGCTGACAATAGTATCTATCCGGCTGGAACCTTGTTGCGATTTGCCTTCACCAGAATTTGTTGCTGTATTTTGTCCGGTTTGTGCCGATCGATCCCGACAAGATGCTAGCGGTGCGACTAATAACACGCTTGCTAGCAACAGAAATCCCCATTTACGCATAGATTTTAGTAGAACGCTTTCCTGACGATCCTACCTTGTAGCTGTCGATAACTTTGCCGATCGCCCATTTACAACATCGGGCTGCTTCAAATTAGCTGTTGTCAACCGCGACAACTCCACGCAAACCAGCCGATCTTTTTTAGCCGGCTGCGGGCGATCGCCCTTCTCTACAATATTTATCCAATTTTGATTTAATCGGCTCAGAACCGATCGGGGGTCAAACGCTCCTCAGCTAAATCGCGAATTAGCGACAGCCGAGACTCGATGTACTCGTTCAACACATCTGTTTCATTGCCATTGAGCGCAGAATTTGCCTTCAACTGCTTCAGCAGCCACTGTACCAGGGTGTCATCGTCTAAATTGACTAACAGAGTGGCTTGGGTGGTCTCAATTAACGACCAGAGTTGACGTAACATGATTGGAGTCATAAAACCTCCTCAAGCGTAAATACGCAGTTAATGGGTTGGGCGGGCGAAAATCTGATCTTAGTCTTTCAAGCCGATATACGAAAAGTACCTTTTGAGCGATCGGCTTAATGATTATTTTATATTTCACCACAATAACTCAATTTAGTAGTGTCAAAAGCTACAACACACAAGATGTTATAAGAGTTCCTAATCTCGTCACATAGAAATAAATATCTTGATAAAAAGTTAAAAATCTTTACAGGCTATCGATGGCAGAGACTAATAGGAGGTATTTGCGATCGGGCGATCGGACCACTTCTGCATAAAATCAATCAAGTCCTAGGGTGCGTCGCCTAGCGAAAATCCCTAAACATATTCATAATCTCATAGATCCGCACCTTGCAAACTATCGCCCGTGCAAAAAACCCAACACTTCTTTTGTAGCCAAACTATCATGATTTTTTAGGCCCAGGCCCCCCTACAAATACTGTAGAACCTATCACTGACCAGCAGTCCACTTTTCAACCCCCGCCAGAATTATTTCTAATTCAGCGATGATTTTTGTAGCCCCCTCCAAATCGTTGGATTCGGCCAGAGTTTGAAGCTCAGCAGCCAAATCCGGCATTCGCCGCACCGCCGCCGTAGCGCTGACACCTTTAATTTGATGCGCGTGGCGGGCCAGCGCCTGCACATCTCCCGAAGAAATCGCCCCCTTAGCTTCTTCTAAATAACTGCCAGTATCCACCACAAAAGCTTGCAAAATTTCCTGCTCAAAATCTAAATCAGCGCCAGCAATTTCGTGCAAGCGCGCTATATCGACTACAGATTCTAGATCCGCTGCAGAGTTTTGGAGTTCCTCGCCCTGAAACTTGGGAGTTTCAATTTTTAACTTTACCGACCAATTTTCTAGTACAGATTTTAACTTTTCGATCGAAATAGGTTTGCTAATATAATCGTCCATCCCCGCCGCCAGACACTTTTCCCGATCGCCCTTCAAAGCATTCGCCGTCATCGCAATCACCACCGTATGAAGCTCCAACTCCCCCAAACCAGCAGCGCCTGTCGCTTCCAGACGGCGCAATTCCCGCGTCGCTTCGTAACCGTCCAAAACCGGCATCTGACAGTCCATCAACACAATGTCATACTTTTTGAGGGTCAGCATCGATAGCGCCTCAGCACCGTTATTCGCCACATCCGCAGCGCATCCCAAAAGTTTGAGTTGATTCAAGCCAACTTTTTGATTGATCGGAGTATCTTCAACTAACAAAATCTTCAAGCTGGCTAACTCCCGATTGTCAATAACTGAGGCTTGATTATTGGTGGGATTTGCCAGCGACAGATCGATTTCAACACTAGGGGCGATCGCATTCACCAAACAATCAAACAGCCGATGAGCTTTCACAGGTTTAGTTAAATAGCCGCTAAAACCGATATCTACTAAACGTTTCGCCTCCGATATCTGAGTAATAGAAGTCAACACCACCCAATGTGTTTGCTGCATAGATTGCTCAGCAATCATCAAACGTTCCAGACTTCCCGCCACCATTTCCGGTAACTGAATATCCACCAAAACAATAGCGTAAGGAGAATTAATGCTGACAGCTTTGTACAGAGAGGCGATCGCCATCCAACCGTTCTCAACCTCGTCAACTTCCATTCCCCACAAAACAGCCATTTTCAGCAGCACTTTTCGCAAGGTCGGCTTATCGCTAGCAACTAACATTTTTCGTCCCGCCAACACCGTTTGCAAATTCACGTCGCACGCTGTCCTCGCAGCAGTCAAATTTTCCTTAACAGCCGGCACAGTAAACCAAAAAGTTGAGCCTTGACCAAGGGTGCTTTCCACGCCTATTTGACCCCCTAGCAACTCCACCAACTGCTTAGAAATAGCCAAGCCTAAACCTGTGCCACCGTATTTTCTCGTCGTAGAAGCATCAACTTGAGTAAAAGATTGAAACAGCTTTATTTGGTCTTCTGTCGTTATGCCAATTCCTGTATCTGTGATTTTAAACAGCAGCAACAGCGAGGGATCGCTTCCGAGTTTTAACGGCTGCATATTCTCTAATTTTTTGCGGGCGGCACTGGCTGCCACCAACCCCGGAGGTCTGCCAGTAGAAACCTCAATTACTACTTCTCCTACTTCGGTAAACTTAATCGCATTGTTGATTAAGTTAGTGAGAATTTGCCGCAACCTCGCTGCGTCGCCTCTAATTTGCTGCGGCACGTCGCTGTCAATCAGCGCCACCAATTCTATACCTTTTTCTTGTGCGGGAGTTGCCAACAAATCCAGCACTTCATCCAAACAGATACTGAGGTCAAATTCGATGGTTTCCAAACGCATTTCTCCGGCTTCCAGTTTGGAGAGATCGAGAATATCATTAATGATTGATAGCAAATTTTGGCTGCTGAGTTTCAGCGTCTGCACAAAGTCTAGCTGTTCGGGAGTGAGATTTGTTTTCAGCAGCAAATCAGTCATTCCCATCACTCCATTCATCGGAGTGCGGATTTCGTGACTCATATTTGCCAAAAATAGCGACTTCATTCTAGAGGCTTCTAGGGCTGCTTCTCGGGCCTGCTGCGCTTGTTCAAACAAAGTAGATTGCTGAATGGCGATCGCCAACTGCACGCTCAACCTTCCCAGCAAATCCACCTCAGAATCAGTCCAAGCGCGCGGGCCACCGCACTGGTGAGCAACCAGCAATCCCCACAACCGATTTTGACTGGTTTCCCAAATCGCGATGTGCGATTCTGTTCCGGGAGTTTTCGACCAATTTTCGGCGATCGACTCTTGATTTTCATCGCCGATAAAAATTGGGACAACTAAATTAGCCCTTACCTGCAAACTCACCAAAAAATTTAGGTGGATGTCGCTCAAGCTTGCCGTATAAACATCTTCAATAGCTTGAATTTTACCAGCGCGGTACACCGATACATAACTTTCCTCAAAAGAGGCTTCTTCCAGCTTTCTGTCTAGCAGCGGCATCCAATCCTCGCCCACAGATTCCACAACCACAATCGCTGTTTTCTCCGACTCAAAACGATAAATTACCGTGCGGTCAGTCCCTAGCAAATGCCGCACTTCTTCTACGGCTGTGCTCAGAGTTTGAGTGAGATTGAGAGACTGCCGGACTCGCTGGGCGATCGCCGAAACGAGCCGTTCTTGTTCTGCTTGTTCCCGCAGCATTCTCTCAGCCTGCTTGCGTTCAGTCACATCGCGAATTACCACAGCAAAGCACAGCGGTTCGCTTCTTTGAGGATGCTTTACCAGAAAAGCATTTATCACCACATCTATGCGTTTTTGGCTGTGGAAGTTCTGCATTTGACCTTCACCTTGCCACTGACCATCACCGAGCATTTTTGGCAAAATCTCTTGAGTAAATTCTTGTTTAAAAGTGTTACCTATATAATCCCATATCTCCGTATAAAGCATTTCCGAAAGCCGATCTACACCAACCATTTTGCGTCCGGCTTCGTTGACAAACAGCGTGTGGCCTTCGAGAGTAGCCATACCGATAAAATCGCTGCTATTTTCAATCAACGACACAAATTTTTGCCGTTCTTCTTCTTCTTTTTTGCGTTCGGTAATGTCGCGCTTGACGCAGACGTGACAAATTATATCGGCGCTGTTGTTCATCACAGAGTATGCTGCTACGTCGATCGCCAGCGTGCGCCCTTTTTTAGTAGAGTTAGTAATTTCGCCCCGAAAAGTTCCTGTTTTCGCTAAATTTTTGGTAATTGTCGAAAAGCGCTCCTCCGCCACCAGCGGCGGCGCTTCTGCTTCTAATTCTGCGTCTGTGTATTCTAGCAGCGATTGGTGAGCGCGATTTTGTTCCAGAAAAAACCCATCAGCATCGATAATTACGATCGCATCGTTGGAGTTTAAAAATATTTCTCGATAAAGTTTAAGTTTGTCCTCAGCTCGCTTGCGTTCGGTGATATCTCTTTTGACGCTGACGTAACAAACCACATCCCCAGCATCATTGAGAACCGCAAAAGCCGAAAGTTCCGCCTCAAAGATTCCGGCTTGTAAAGCCTTAACACAGGTTATTTCGCCTCGATAACTCCCTGTTTCGGCTAAGCTTTGCAGCAGCGACGCAAAAGCCGGTTCTCCCATGTGAATCGCAGGGGTTTTTCCCCACAATTTCGATGAACTGTAACCCAGCAAAGCCGTGTGAGCTTGATTTGTTTCTAAATAATAGCCTTGGGGGTCTAAAATGGCGATCGCATCGTTAGACTTTAAAAATATTTCTTGATAAAGTTGCAGTTTTAATTCCGCTCGTTTGCGATCGCTAATATCCGTGAACAAGCCGTAGTAAACTATCTCCCCCGATGCTTGCATTTGCGGTTGAGAAGCTCCTTGCATCCATTTCAGTTTTCCTGACGGAGTAACAATTCTGCCTTCCCACCGCCAAGGCTGCAAACTTTCAGCAGAAATCTGCACCGAGTTGACAAAATCATCTCGATCTTCGGGATGAATCATGTCAACAATTACATGAATATCCTGCTGAGCCGCCTCTGGTTCTATTTCATACAATTCTCGACAGCCCGCGCTCACAAACGAGAAGGTCATCGAGCCGTCTGGATGCAAGTCAACTTGATATACCGTACCAGGTACGCTAGCAGTAATTTTTTGCAGTTTGGCTTGGCTTTGATTTCTGGCTTCCTCTGCTGCGGAGTGTTCTAAAATTTCCCTATAAATACCCAAAACCCCAAATATATTGCCCTCCGCATCGCGCAGCGGCAGTTTTTGCGCGTCAAAAAAGTGCTGTCTGTCGCCTCCAAAGACGATCGCCTGGTAGGGATTGCGAACCATCTCCCCGGCGAGTACAGCTCGATCTTCCTCGCGAATGCCCCTAACAAAGCCTTGGCGATCGCCAAATACGGCTGCTGCTGAAAATCCTAATTCAATGTCATCTTTCCCGATAATTTCCTCGACATTTTTGCCTAAATATTTCGCCAAACTTTGATTTACAAAAATGTATTTAAAATTTCGATCTTTGGCAAAAACTATGTCCGGCGCACAGTCCGCCAAAGCCCGCAATACAAATTCTTTAGTTTCCTCACCGACGGCAAAATTATCTCGATCTTTTTCCTTGACATTCGGCTTTTTAGCTGCTAAATTAATCAAAGATGTTGCACAAATTTCAGCGACAGTTTGGAGCAAACAAAGGTGTTCGATATTAAAAGCAGTTGCCTGCTCTGCACCGATAAAAAATACTCCCAACAATTCTTGACTTTCATCTTCGTTAGCTGGTGCCATCAAGACAGACTTAAACTGAGCAATTGGTGGCAAAGCGATGTTGTACGCCCAGTCCCGATTTCCAGCGAGCCATTCAACGCGGGCTGCTTGCAATCGTGCTTTAATTTTGGCTTTGGTGCGAGCAGTTAAAGGGTTTGACAGTGGTTGGAGGTATAGTCGATCGTCCGGTAGCGTCAAAAGTTCGTTAGCGTTAGCGAAGCGATCCGAAGGAAAGCCCGCCCCTACGGGGGCTGCGCCAACGAAGAGGATCGTCTCCGCAGGAATCAGACGCCCGATATGTTCGATACACGCAGACAAAATTTCCTCAGCAACTGTGGCAAGTTTTACTTTCACGGTAAGTTCGTTGAGAACTTGCAGTTCAAAAGTACGCTGGCGGACTTTTTCTTTGAGGCTGGCGGCTAGGATTTGCATAGTGATCACCACACAGGTTTCCTTATATTATAATTATTGATTTTCAAACTTTTTTAAACAATAATTTTAAAATATATCCGGCGAAAAGACAACTTTTTTAGATTTAAATTACCTTCATTCGTCACAAAATAAAAGTGCGATCGGGAGCGAAGCTGCAGTGCAAGACACCTGCTTCGCTCCCGCAGCGAATTTGAAAAGTGAAATTATCCCATCAAAATCACGTTATCAATAACGTGGATGACACCATTGTCAGCTTCGATATCTGCCGCGACAACAGTAGCGTTTTTCACTTCAAAACCGTCAGAACAATCAATTTTAATCGGCGAACCTTCTAAAGAAGTAACAAAACCGAGTTTTGCCAAATCAGCCTTCATAAACTTGCCGGAGACGACGTGAAACATCAAAATTCTGCTCAGTTGGGGGACATTCTGCACTAGCGTAGTGATAGTTCCCGGTGGCAATTTCGCAAAAGCATCGTCAGTGGGTGCAAAGACGGTGAAAGGCCCCGGACTTTTGAGTGCATCTACTAAATTAGCTACTTGCACCGCTGTTACCAGGGTTTGGAAGGAACCCGCACCTACGGCAATATCCACAATATCAGGCATTTTGTTCTACCTCGTTTGGCAAAAAAGTTCTATTAAGTATCGTAAACTGATGCGGGCAAGAATACCTACTGTCTTTACTAAAAAATTGGTAATTCGTTGAGGTGCTGGGATTTATCTCCTCTTTTATTTGGCGGACACAAGTCCGAACGATCGAACCTCACAATGGTTATTTTATAGGTATCATATTATTAACTAATATGTAACTTAGTCGCGAGGCAATTTAAAGTCTCTACAAGAATACTGGCGGTTATGACACCAAAACCTTTGTTTCTAAATCTGTTATTTCTAAATTTAAATCCTCTCCTTTGTGAATACTGAAGCTGCCATACAAAATAGAAATTGCAAAAATGTCTGTATGAATTAAAGCTGCTTGACGGTGCTCGTCTTCACCCAAATGAATGCCAATTAAATCAGCTTCAGGATCTTGTACATCTTCAGGATGGAACACTTCCCAACTGACATCTCGGCAGTCATGAAATACTATGGTATAAGGCAAGCGGTCTCCTGTAGGATCGTAAATACATTGAAATAAAATTTCATTTCCCCACAAAGAGACATTGACATTGGTTACGAGGGATGTCAGTCCACCTAAATTAAGTAAGTTGTAGTCATCCGGCATACTAATTCCTCACTTTTTCTCCAGTATTGTGTGTACCCAGAATTGGGTTGCCAAATTCATCGCGTGTTTTGATCAAACTGCCGTCTTTGTCAAGACGCAAACCTTTGTTTATTCTTCTGCCATCTGAACCGTATCTAGGAGCAGCGGTGCGTATAACTTCACCATCAATACGAATATGGACTCGCGAACGAGCGGCAAATTCCTATTCAAGATAACCACCTTTAGTAGGTCGGATTTCTGCACCCAGTCCGCGCAAAAAGTCATCGACTTCTTGGCGAGTCATTCCGGTTAAGTTTCCAAATTCCGATGCAGTTCCATGTCCTCCAACTCCCTGACTCGGCACGCCAGTCTCCCCACCAACCATTGCTGATTTGAGTTTAACACGGTTGGAAGAAGGAAGTTCGGCAACGAGCAATGTACGGGATGTAACGGATGTAACTGATGTAAGTCCGTCGGAAGATGGAAGAAGGAAGTTCGGCAACGAGCAATGTACGGGATGTAACGGATGTAAGTCCGTCGGAAGAAGGAAGAAGGAAGAAGGAAGAAGGAAGAGGGAAGAAGGAAGAAGGAAGAAGGAAGAGGGAAGAAGGAAGAGGGAAGAAGGAAGAGGGAAGAGGGAAGAGGGAAGAATTATTCCTTAAACTCGCAATTTTCAATTTTCAATTTTCAATTACCAATTACCCAAAGAATAGGGGTACGCACTGCGCCCCCTATTAATAAACTAACTAAAGTGGTAAAGAATTATTGATTAGCCGAGTTGAACTTTAACCACGCGGTTCTTTTCTGCTTCCGCCTTTGGTAAAGTCAAGTTCAAAATCCCATTTTTGTACTCAGCTTGTACGCTGTCATTTTGAACTCGTGCGGGTAGGGGAATCACCCGGCGGAAGGAACCGTAGCGAAACTCTGAACGGGTTATGCCTTTATCTTCGCTCTTGATTTCCGATCGCCTTTCGCCACTAATAGCCACCGCTTCTGCGGTTACTTGTACGTCCAAATCCTGAGCTTCCATTCCTGGGATTTCTAACTTAAGGTGGATGGCTTCGGGAGTGTCATTGAGTTCGGCGGGGGGGACAAAAGCTAGGCCGTTAGATGGGCGATCGGTCGCTGGTGTCAAGCTATCAAACAACCGATTCATTTCTCGCTGCAAGGAGTCCATTTCTCGCAAAGGTTCCCAACGAATAAGTGCCATAATTGATACCTCGAATCTCTTACGTTGTTAGAGGTTGAGAAACACTTGACTCAACCTGTATTTAATATATTCCTGCTTCCGCAACAGCGATATTCGGTTTTCCGCAAAAAGGGCGATCGCATTTCCGAACATTGGCGATCGTACTGCTAAATCATTACAGGCGCAGGTATCCGAGGGAGCCACAGCTAAATAATGTTAAATTTGATATTGCTCTGCTTTTTCTCAAGTCGGTCAATCCCACCGCGAATGCTGATAAGAAGCGTAGGTATCAAACAAAGCACCAACCAAACCAAAAGCTAGACCGATCGCCAAAACACCCTGCAGAGGAGAGCCACTGCCGAAAGTCGCTAAGAACTGTAAAATCATGTTTTCTCCAGAACGACCGAGCCCTTGGAAGCCAGGGACGAGGCTAATCAGCGCACAGCCAGTCAATCCCGCGCCGATCGACAATAAGGGAGCGACAAAGCTCAACAGGCCCGTCAGCAGTAAAGAGCGAAGAAAATTAGGAAATATGCTCATAAGAGTCAGTAAATTCAGCTAAACTGCCGAAAGGTGCAAGTAAACAAAACTTGTCTTTTTCTACGATAGGCAGCGATCGCCCTCCGCAGCCAATTCTGTCAAAAATCTTAAATCTTAGAGAAGAAACTTGTTTAAGATTTGTAGATAGATTTCATTTTTGGCAGTTGTTCTACAGTCAAAATCCCTTGAGTACAACTACACAGTCGAGCCTCAGTTTGTGGAGTAAGCGGTTGTTCGCAGCAATTTTATTGGGCGGCCAAGTCATGCTGCACCTGCTGACGCGCAAAATTAACCGCCGCAACACCCTCGACCAAATGGCAGCAGTTGGCCCGGAATCGCTGTTGATTGCTTTGCTGACTGCTGGTTTTGTCGGCATGGTATTTACAATTCAGGTAGCGAGGGAGTTTATTAACCTCGGTGCCGGCAATGTCGTCGGCGGCGTTTTGGCTTTGTCTTTGACTCGCGAACTCGGCCCCGTTTTAACAGCGGTAATCGTGACGGGACGGGTAGGTTCGGCTTTTGCGGCGGAAATCGGCACGATGCAGGTCACAGAGCAGATAGATGCCCTGCTGATGCTCAGAACAGACCCGATAGACTACTTAGTAATTCCCCGCGTCATTGCTTGCTGCTTGATGCTGCCAATTCTGACAATATTGTCCCTAGTCACCGGCATCATCGGCGGGCTGCTGATTGCAACGACAATGTACGGCATCTCTCAAACAGTGTTTTTAGAATCTGTCCGGCATTTCCTGAGTCTGTGGGATATTTGCAGCGCAGCAATTAAGGCTTTTGTGTTCGGTGCTTTGATTGCTGTAATCGGTACTAGCTGGGGTTTGACCACCACCGGCGGCGCAAAAGGTGTGGGACAATCGACTACTACAGCGGTGGTGACGGCTTTGCTGGCAATTTTTGTGGTTAACTTTTTGATGACTTGGATCATGTTTCAGGGGACGGGTTCTAGCGTACTCAAAGGCTTGTAAGCTAGGAAACAGATAAAATATGAATAATTGGCAACATTCGTTTATGTACCTTTGATTTAAACCTGTGAATACAACCGCCTCTGCGACCGCGCCCACAAATACGATCGAGCTCGCCCCGAGTTTTGCGATTCCCCTAGTGCTGGTACTGGCCGCCGTACCGCTGCTGTTCGTGCAGAAGTGGGCGAGTTTGCCGCTTTCGCTGTTCGGCTTGTTTCTGATGTACCAAGCCGCCACCATCCGGCTGCAATTCACCGCAACGGATTTGGACATTTATCGATCGCAAAACTTAATCCGCCGCTTTCCTTACCGAGAATGGCAAAATTGGCGGATATTTTGGCCCGCGCTGCCGATTTTGTTCTATTTCAAAGAAATTAACAGCATTCACTTTCTGCCGGTTCTGTTCGATCGTAAAATGCTACAGACCTGCTTAGAACAGCGCTGTCTCCGTCAAGACTAAAAAAGTTGTTAATTTAAAATATTTAGCTTTTCCGTGCCCTGGGCCGAACAAAATTTCCCATGAATTCAGACGAATCTCCAACCCAAAAACCTCAAGAAACAGCCGCCGCTGACGGCGAACTAAACTTATCGGTATCTGAGACGGAGTACCAACTTCCATCTCAGACACCGCAAAAGCCGATCGCTCTTAACAAACCTGCCGCCCAATTCCCGCCAGAAACAGACCCCTGGGCCGAGGAAGAGGCCGAAATCGCCGATGAAGCGGACGCAGCAAGCGCGATCGATCAAATTCAGCCAGAAACAGACGATCGCTCTTTTGAAAGCGCGTTAGCGAAGCCCTCGAAGAGGATCGGTCGAATCGAGCCAGAAACAGACTCCCAGCCAACAGCAACCGCCGCAACGGTGACAGAAATTTCAGAAAATGTTACCGAAAATGTGGCAGATCGAGTTCAAAAATTGCTCCAGCAAGAACAAAATTTGACAGAAAAAATTGCGGCGCTGGAAGCCGACAAAGCCAAAGCATTAGAAGCGTTGAGCGAGGCTCAATCATCGATGGGGCGTTTGGTACAAGACGGCTTGATTCAATTAGACAAGCGCAAACAAACCCTACAAATCGAAATAGAAAAACTCGAACGCCGGCGCGATCGAATTCAAAAGGAAATGCGGACAACTTTTGCAGGCGTTTCCCAAGACTTAGCCATCCGAGTCCAGGGTTTCAAAGACTATCTAGTCGGAAGTTTGCAGGATTTGGCCGCCACTGCGGAACTCTTAGATTTGACACCGCCAATCCAAGAAACGCCCAAGCAAATGTATGCGGACGAATCGGAGTCCTCAGCACCAGTAAATCTGAGATTTGCCGAACCAGGATTTCAAGAACAAACCAAACAAATTCGCCGCATCCTCGACCAATATCGCACCCTCCCGGACTACTACGGCCCAGCTTGGCAACTCCGCCGCACCTTTGAACCCATCCACGCGGAACGAGTCTCTAACTGGTTTTTCACCCAAGGAGGAAGGGGCGCTTTGCGAACTATGGGTTCGCGCTTGCAAAATATCTTGATTACTTCGGCGATTGTTTCTGTCCTCAGAAGCGTCTACGGCGCACGGGTGCGGACTTTGGTGCTCGCCAACACTCCCGAACGTTTGGGAGAGTGGCGCAGGGGTTTGCAGGACTGTTTGGGGATTACTCGCAGCGATTTTGGCCCGGAACGCGGCATTATTATGTTTGAGTCTCCCGAGGCTTTGGCTCAAAAAGCCGATCGACTGGTGAAAGATGGCAATTTGCCGCTAATTGCGATCGATGAAACTGAGGATTTAATTAGTTTGTCAATGCTGCAATTTCCGCTGTGGCTGGCCTTTGCTCCCGATCCGCAAAGTTTGATGGTTCCTAAGGATTTTTGAATGGGTAATTAGTAATTATAAACGGGTAATGGTAATCGGTAATTGCTGATTGGACAAGCAAAAAACACACCATTCCCGGTAGGGGCGGGTTGAGTTCAGAATCTATGAAACAAGCAACTCGATCGAGGCAAAATCCGCCCTCTATTTATGAAGGTAAAAAAACACATTTGCTATGGCAAATTGTAAAAATACACGAAGATTAAATTAAAACATGACTAGCTGGATAGTTTTAAATGGCGCACTTTTAATAGCAGCTTATCTGCTGGGTTCCATTCCGACTGGGTATACCCTGGGTAAATGGATGCTGGGAATTGATATTCGAGAGGTGGGTTCTGGTTCGACTGGCGCGACTAATGTACTCAGGACTTTGGGGAAGGGGCCGGGGTTGGCGGTGTTGCTGGTTGATGTGTTGAAGGGCGTAAGCGCGATTGTCCTAACCCGCTACATTTACTCTCTAGATTTTACCAGTCAGCTAGCGATCGGCGCAGGTGTAGAAAATACTGCCACTGTCATCCCTTGGATGGCAACTTTAACAGGCTTGTTTGCTGTTTTGGGCCACAGCAAGTCTATCTGGCTGGGGTTTACCGGCGGTAAATCTGTGGCTACGAGTTTGGGAGTTTTGCTGGGTTTGTATTGGCCAGTTGGTTTAGGAACTTTAGGGATTTTTGGAATTGTTTTTGCAGTGTCCCGAATTGTTTCTTTAAGCTCGATTATCGGAGCAATTAGCGTTGCTGGATTGATGTTTGCTTTACATCAACCGCTGGCTTATGTATTGTTTGCAATTGCGGGCGGCGTATTTGTGATTGTGCGGCACCGCAGCAATATTCAGCGCTTGTTGAACGGTACTGAACCGAGGATTGGAGAGAAATTGGAAACAGCAGCTAGCGATCGATAATCATATCATGTCCGGTTGATGACCATAACAAAAACCCTTCGTTCTTAGTGCGGACTTTAAGTAGAAAGGCGTAAATATTTGTAGTTGGGATGAGGCAGGAGTCAGGAGACAGAATGCAGGAGGGATTGGGGTTTGAGCCTCATTTATCTTTCTTAACACAGTTGTGTTTTTCCCCACCGACTTACTTAGTGATTGCGGTCAATCGAACGGATTTGATATAACACCTATTTCCCTAATTCTTGAGAACGCAAATAAGCTGCTTTGACTGCTTCTATCGTAGCAGATCGAAAGCCATTACTTTCTAATTTAGCAATTCCGGCAATAGTTGTGCCGCCGGGACTTGTCACTCGATCTTTTAATTCGGCGGGGTGCATTCCTGTTTCTTGTAATAGCTTCGCTGTACCGAATACAGTTTGGATTGCTAATTGAGAGGCGATCGCCCGTGGCAGTCCAGCACAAACTCCGCCATCTGTCAAGGCTTCGATAAAAATTGCCACATAACCAGGGCCGGAACCGGAAAGCCCAGTCACCGCATCCAGCATACTTTCGGGAACTTCCACGACTTCTCCCACAGCGCCAAAGATGCGTTTTACCAATTCTAAATCCGTTGGTTGCACGAGTTTGCCAGGGGCGATCGCGCTCATTCCCGCCCCCACCGTCGCCGGAGTATTCGGCATCACCCGCAGCACTCCCCGCCCCGGAAACGCCGGTTCTAGCTTGCTGAGCGGGACTCCTGCTAAAATCGATACTATCAACGCTTCGGGCTGGGAATTAGCCGTTTCTCCATTATTTGCTTGTTGGCGATCGGCCGCCACCGCCAACTCCAAAGCTACCGTATCAAACATTTGCGGTTTAATCGCCAAAAACAGCACTTCTGTAGCGGTAGCAACTTCTAGATTGCTTGCTGTTGTAGCGATTCCGTAGGTTTCCGTCAAAAATTCGCGCCGTTGGGGTTGCGGATCGCTGACCAATATTTCTGAGGGTAAATAAACTTTTTGTGCTATGAGGCGCGACAGGAGAGCTTCTCCCATTACCCCGCCGCCGATCGTACCAAATTTAATCTTAGTCATTAGTTAGTTGTTATTTGTTAGTTGTTAGTTGTTATTTGTTAGTTGCTAGTTGTTATTTGTTAGTTGTTAGTTGTTATATCAAATCCGGTAGAATCGAAATTACTCTAATCTCTATTCTCTCCCTCTGTGTCCTCTGTGTTCTCTGCGGTTAAAACACCTGACGGTGCAACCGGAAACGATATTAGTTGTTATTTGTTAGTTGTTAGTCAGTAATCATTAGTCATGGGCTACTTAGTTGTTAGCTAAGGTTATTAATCCGCAGTCTTGATTCCACAGCTATTAGTTGTTAACTACGGACTAAGGACTACTGACTACGGACTAAGGACTACTGACTACTGACTACTGACTACTGACTAAGGACTAATGACTACTGAGCCATTGGAGCTTGTTCTGCCGGCCAGACAGTCGGTGCAGGAGCAGCAGCAGGGCGGGGGCGTCCTTGGGCTGGGGGCACTTCGTGAACCACACCAGACTGAGTTCTCACCTGCACGCAGCTAGGCGTAAACAAGAAAATGCTTTCGCCAATTCGCTCTTGATGACCGTCAAGGGCGTAAGTACCGCCCGCCACAAAGTCTACAGCTCTTTGCGCTTGGTCTGGATCCATCACAGTCAGGTTCAAAACCACAGACTTGCGCTCTTTCAGCGCTCGAATTGCTGCCGGCATCTCTTCAAAAGTGCGCGGCTCCATTACTACTACTTCCGAAATCCCGTTCATAGCTCCAGGCATTCCAATCACGTTATTCATTACTGACCCTACTCCCCCGGTTGGTGCAACAACATCCGTACCTGTCGATCCTACTACTGACCGCTCCCGCATTCTGCGATTTTGGCGGCGTTCTTCTTCTGCTGCAGCGGCTGCAGCGGCGTTTGGTTCGGGCGGTTGGTAGACGGTTTGAAAACGATCTCCATCCGCTTCGTCGTATTCGTAATCGTATTCACTTTCATTGTTGAAGCCTACAAAATCTCGTAGCTTAGAAAAAATGCTCACTCTTTAAGCTCCTTCACGACTGTACTGCCCCGACTATACTCGCGTTGCGGGTTAGCCGCGGGTCGCTAACTACTCTATTTTTAACCCAAGTTGTCCTCTCTTCTAGAGCCAAACAAGCTTGTTCCTAGCCGTATCATAGTAGCACCTGCTTGAATTGCCAAATGATAATCTCCCGACATCCCCATCGAGAGCTGCTGCATTTGGATGTGGGGCAAATTTTGCTGCTGGATTTTATTAGCAAGTTCGCGGGTGCTGTTAAACAATTCTAGGATTTGCGCCTCATCTAATCCTAGCGGAGGTATTGTCATCAAACCTTGAATTTTGAGATTCTGACATTTATTCAGTTCTGGGAGGTCGGCAAGCAGTTCTGGGACTGTCCAGCCGTATTTGTCGGGATCTGGCAACATTTTGACTTGCAGGCAGACTTCCTGAGAGCAGGACTGTTCGCCCGCTATGCGATCGAGCCTAGCTGCCAATTTTAAGTTATCCACAGAATGAATCCACTGGAAATGCTCTAGGGCTTTGGCTGCTTTGTTGGCTTGCAAGTGCCCGATGAGGTGCCAGTTGATGTCGGGCAAATCTTGCAGTTGGTTTTGTTTTTCGACAGTCTCTTGAACCTTGCTCTCCCCAAAATCTCGGATGCCCGCGCCGTATGCTTCGCGGATAGCATCAGTCGATACCTGTTTGGTAACGGCAATTAACCGCACTGATTCGGGCAAGTGTTGGCGAATGCTGTTAATTCGAGAGGTAATGGTCATAGTTGCTCAATGCTCGGAAGTGGAGGGAAGGAAAGTTAGGAACGAAAATTTAATCAGTAGGGCGTGCTGAATTAATTACACTTGCATATCGCCCCAGGGCCGAATCAGCGTCAAGAGTCTTTTTGTAATTAATGATGCCCGGTTACTTAATTTCAACATCTGCTACACTTCTGTGTTTCCAGAGGCGGCGAGGTAAAGAGAGGCAGAGCCTCGGGATCTGCATTACCAGGCAGAGCCTGGTAACGAGGAATTCCCAATTACGAAATTCCCAATTACCAATGACTAATGACTAATGACCAATGACAGATTTTCGCTATTGAAATGTACGCTGGTGAATGGCTTGCAATTGGTCGTAATCTTTGTATTGCCCGTTGCGGCGGAGGGCTCGCAGGCGAATTTCTACCATCAGGCGAGCGTCGGAGCGGCTGATGGGTTCAAATCTCAGGCCGCCTGGGCCGTTTGTCACTAAGAAGAATAGGCGTTGGGCGTATAGTGTGGTGAATAATTCTTGGCTGTCTTCAACCTGGGATACCCTGAAGAGGAGGCCGAAGTTTGGATGGTTCAGGTAGGTTTCTGTAGTCATTTATGCTCACAGTCGATCAATTTTAGTTTAAAGATTTAGATTTTAGATTTAAGTTTCGCTGGCGAATCACGGGAGGGGGTTGTTTTCTGGCGGGGTACAAAGGGCGATCGCGCCCTGCGGTGCAGTAGTCTCCGTCGTGGCTGAGGCTCGTGCTGCTGCTGTTCCGTGCAGTTGCACGTTTGGAGCATCGCGATCGTCCCGCCGAACTTCCACATCTGCATATCGTATTCCCCCCCATCCGGTGCCTAGAGCTTTGATAACAGCGTCCTTGGCGGCCCAGCAGCTAGCTGGTTGCAGGAAACTCGATTCATTTTACCTTTAATGCTGCTGTGTTGAGAATTTTATTGCCCGCAATCCCTGCGTTCGGCGGGCGTGTAAACTTTTTCGAGGAAGCGCGATCGCCAAACCGGTCTAATGTGGTGTCAACTACCGATCAATCAATCACTCAATCACTCAATCCCAAATCAATCAATCAATCAATCCCCAAATCTAAAATCTAAAACTTGTTCTCTCGCGAAGTCGAAGAATCTAAAATCTAAAATCCTAACTGTCCCAACCCCAAACCAAGCGGGCGCTCCAGAGAAGGATCAAGCAACCGAGGGCGATCCAGTCTCGGATTTTGAAGTGCAACTGATGCCATTCTACACGGTGTCGATCGGGGCTGGTGAAGCCTCGAACAGTCATGGCGCTGGCTATTTGTTCGGCTCGCAACAGCAAGTTTTCTAACAGTCGCTCGGCGATGAGCAGCCAAACTTGAGCGGCGCGGCGAAATCCGAGTTTTTTCCAGTTTATGGCTCTGGTGCTGACCGATCGCACTAAATTTTGTATTTCTTCCAATACTAGGGGAATGAAGCGCAAAGATAATGTTAATGTTAGCGCTATTTCGGTGACAGGCCAGTGCAAGCGGCGCAGCGGGCTCATTAAATTTTCAATGGCGCAGGTGATTTCTTCGCTGGCTGTGGTGAGTAGGTAGAGGTTGGTGCTGTAAATTACTGTGAAAAATAAGGTGCTGACGTTGATAGCTAAATCTATGGATTTGCGTGTGATTGTTATCGGGCCGCCTTTAAATAAAACGTAACGGTAGTTTGTGGGTTGGGGGAGTTTCGTTTGCGGTTGAGATTTGGAATTTTGGGTTGGGGAGTTTGAGCCTAAATTAAAAGGTTTGTACCAGGCTTTCGGCTCTGGAGGGGGTGGAAGGGTTGCGGGCTGTTGGGAAAAGGTTAATTCGTCGGCGGGGATGCGGGGCTGGTGTTCTGAGGGGAGTGCATCGGGGGCGATCGCGCTGAGGCAAAATACTAAAAGGCAGAATAGCAGCAGCAGTCCCATTTGCTGTTTCCACACGCGCAGGGGAATGGCTGCGGTTAGTGTCAGTACGATTAACATTGCTACTAGCATCAACCTCCAAGCGGGGTTGGCGAGTATGGGCGCGATCAGGAATGTCATCAACCAGGCTAGTTTGACGCGGGAGTCTACGCGGTGCAGCCAGGTTACGGGTTGTTCTAGGTAAAGTCCTATCGGGAGCGATCGAAGTAAATCCATGTTGCGATTTTAGATTTTAGATTTTAGATTTTTAAGAATATGAATTGATTGAACCGCGAAGACGCGAAGGACGCGAAGGAGGAGAAAAGAAGGAGGAGAAAAGAAGGAGAAAAACATAAAAAAAACGCAACTTAATTATATCATTAAACTGCGTTTTTTTTAATCTAAATTCTCAAATTACTTGACTCGGAGTGCTCTGTTTGTTGTGCTGACTTCGGTGGCTCGAACTTTTTTGCCTCTCCATAGCAGCCGCATTGGTGTGCCGGTAAAGCCTAGGTGTTTGCGGAATTGGCTTTCCATGTAACGACGGTAGTTTTCGGTGAACCGTTTGGGATCGTTGACAAACAATGCAATTGTTGGCGGCTGCGATCGCACTTGGGTTCCGTAATAGATTTTGCCTTGTTTTCCTTGGCGGGTAACTGGCGCTGAGTGCCAGCTTGTGGCTTCTTCTATGACTTCGTTAATCACGGCGGTGGGGACGCGACGCTTGTGTTCGTCGGAGGCTTTGTCTACTAATTCAATGATTTTTTCAACTCGCTGTCCGCTCATGGCGCTGACGAAAATCATTTCTGCCCAGTCGAGGAAATAAAGTCTGCTTCTTACTTCTTTTTCGTACTCGTAGATGGTGTCGTTATCCTTTTCTATGGCATCCCATTTGTTGACGACCATGATGCAGGCTCGACCTTCTTGGCTGATGCGATCGGCTAATTTTTGGTCTTGATCCGTAACGCCATCAATTGCGTCAATTACTAGCAGTATAACGTCGGCGCGGCGGATGGCTTTGAAGGCGCGGTTGATGCCGAAGAATTCTGCGCCGTATTCGACGTTTTTCTTTTTGCGAATTCCGGCGGTGTCGATCAGGCGGTAGGTTTGACCGTTGCGTTCTACTATGGTGTCGATCGCGTCGCGGGTTGTGCCGGAAATTGGGCTGACTATGGCGCGGTTTTCTCCGAGAAATGCGTTTAGCAAGCTCGATTTTCCGACGTTGGGACGACCGATAATTGCTACTTTAATTTCATCTACTTCTGGCTCTATTTCTGTGGGAAGGTGAGTCATTAGTTCGTCTAGCAATTCGCCGGTGCCGTTACCGTGAATCCCGGAAATTGGGAAAGGTTCTCCTAGTCCCAATGTCCAAAAGTCTGCTGCTTGGGTGAGTCCGGTATTTTCCGATTCGCACTTGTTGACGGCGAGAATGACGGGGACTTTTTGCAGGCGCAGCCAAGATGCGATGGATTCGTCGCCGCCTGTGAGTCCGGTTTTTCCGTCTACTACGAAAATGGCTGCGCTGGCTTCTGCAAGGGCCGCCAGTGCTTGTTCCCGGATTAATGGCAGAAATTCGGTTTCGTCGTCGAATACTAGCCCGCCTGTGTCTACGATTTGATATTCGCGATCGCCCCAGTATGCTGGTCTGTAGGTGCGATCGCGCGTGATTCCCGGTTCGTCGTGGACGATTGCGTCTTGGCTGTTGGCTAAACGGTTGACGATCGTCGATTTGCCTACATTGGGGCGTCCAATAATAGCAACTATAGGTAGAGGCATAAATGTAGCAGCAATTATGCTGCGCCGTAATTTTGAGCTTTAGTCTCTGATTATAAGGGAATCTGACTGAAATGGACAGACTTATTTCTCTCTTGGGGTTAGCGGTTTTTGTCGCTTTGTCCTAGGCGTTTTCAGTTTCTCGGCGCGCTGTTAAGTGGCTTCCCGTACTTTGGGGAATTGCTTGGCAGCTAATTTGGACAATTTTGATTCTCAAAACTGCTCGTGGTTTGGCGCTATTTAAATTTTTAGGAGATTTAGTTACCCAGTTTCTAATTTTTTTATATAGCGGAGAAAAGTTTTTATATGGAGAAAAATTGATGGAGCGTTTTATCGCTTTTGCAGTGTTGCCGACTCTCATTGTTTTCTCTTCGTTTATCACCATAAACGATTTCTGAACGATCGGCAATTATTCCGATTTATGCTTTGTGCAGTTTTTCTAATATTGGTTTCATCGGGATTCAAATTTGGGGGATTGGTGCGATCGCACTATCGCATCAGGGCGATTTTGCTCGGTTGGGCCCGATCTCCAATCCTCTCTTCATCGGAATAGTAAATTCACTGTTGACTGTTGACTGTTGACTGTTAACCGTTAACATCAAATCCGGTAGCATCGGAATGATTCAGATATATATTCTCTCCCTCTGTGTACTCTGTGTTCTCTGTGGTTAAATCATTCCAATGCAAGCAGAAACGATATAACATCATGAGGAGTGCAACCGAAATTGATATGAGGGCGATGATTGCTGGTTCTGTGGCTTGTTTTATGACTGCTTGCATGGCGGGAATGCTGCTGTCAATTTTTTGAGTTTTGTCAGATGATTGGGGCGGACTCTACTCGCCAGGTTCTTAAATAAAAGTTAAAATTTAAGGCTTGATAGTTAAAATATGATATCACTTTGAAGGTTAGGGAAGCACAATATCTAATTTGAGCGATCGGCTATTATTGAAAATAAGCAGGAGTTTAGTTTGTCACAACAGTATATAGAAACTGGAAACTAAATTCTTCTCAAAGTCAAATAAATAGGTGGTGTACGATGGCTGTTCTGCAACTAGAAGACGGTACGACATACAGCGATATTTGCGCGATCGCCAGCCAACTGGCTATTTTAAATATTGAGGTCGATCGCCTGCTAACGAAAAAAAATCCTGCGGTTCAAGAAATTCTCATCCAAGACATTCTCAGCCTCACAGAAAAACAGCAGATTCTCTCAGCATTTAACAACAAGTTTGAACAGTTAAAGCGTACAAGCGGATGTCAGTGGTGCGACTTAAAAGTGCTGCATCCCGGTTCGCCGCAAATTTACCCACTCATGACTCAAAGCGATCGCACTCACACCCACGCAGATGCAGAAGTTCTTCATGTGTTAGCTGGCGAATGTGTTTTTGGATTTGTGTATCCTAACGGCTCTCAGGTACAATTAATGTTACAAGCTGAAGAATACATAAAAGTGCCACCCAATACCGAACATTGGTTTTATTTAACTCCGTTGCTTTACTTGAAAGCCGTGCAGTATTACACCACTGCTCAAGGTTGGGTTCCTCAGTATACTAACAGGAAACTCAAAATTAGAAATTAAATCAGATATCTGACGGCGATTGAAATCGCTGCTATACAAACTATGTCCGGCTCCGTGGACTAAGAAATTAAAGGTTGAATGCTGTCTGTAGCAGTTAGAGCGAAAGATGAGATCAAATCCGCTCTTCATCGGAATAGTAAATTCACAGTTAATAGTTAGTAGTTAGTAGTTAGTGGTTAACAGTTAACAGTTAACATCATGAGGAGTGCAACCGGAATTGATATGAGGTATCGATGGAGCCATCAATCTCAAATTTCAAATCGACTAACTTTTAACCTTTTTGAAAAAGGCTATAATTTAGTGGTTGTGGTGATTTCAATTTCTTCGCAGCGCTGTAATAACGCTTCTATTTCCTGAGCGAGCAAAATTACTTCCGGCCAAGAAGAACCGTTGATTAAATCTTGGGCGTGAGCTAATTTGTTTCTCAATGCTTCTGCTGACTTTAAAAAACGCTCTCCGTAACGCTTGGATTTGAGCCCCAGCCGATCGATTATTTCGGCATTCGTCAGGATTAAATCTCGCTTGTCGCAGAATTGCAGGTAATCGATTAAGTCAATTGCTTCATTTCGCGATCGCCCTAATCCCCAAAGATGTTTGGCCGCTAAAATACGATCGCCCTTAAGCGAATTTTGCCACGAATCTTGGGGAAAATAGATCCGCACAATCCGCAATAAATTCATTTCTAGCAGCGTCACCAACCCAAACAGCAACATCCGCACCGGTGCTTTTTGCAAATCGCCACAGGTGACAATCCCGTTGATGCGGTTGCTTTCCAATACAAACAATCTCGGTTTTTCTCGCAGTAGCGGCAACAATTCCATCAGCGGAGTCGCGGCGGCGATTAATTCACAGGGGTGAAAAATTTGCTGGTAGTCGCTACATTTACCTGTGATTAAGTGCGATCGTTCTATATAACCGCAAACAGTGCCGTTTTCTTCGATCCCCAGCACGTCAAAATCCCTGGCCTCCATCCACGATCGCAATTTGGCTGCATCTTCGTCAGCGGGGACAGATTTTAGCGGTTCCGCCAGGTATTTAACAGTAATACTGTCTTTGAATAAATCCCGCAAGTCGGCGGAACTTGATTTTAAATGTTTCATCTATTTTAAATTGCACAAATAATTATCATTGTCGATCGCATCCTCAATCGGGAAAATTCCGTCTTTCAACTAATTTATTTATTTGCTAATTCCGGGCAATAATGGTTAGCTGCAAGAGTGGTAATAATATCGGCATCAGCCAGAAAACTTTCTTTGACATTTGGATTTTCGATGCTGAGAGATTGTCCGATCGCCTTTAATTTAACTTCCGCCAAAGAAAGTCCCGATTTTGCATCCGCACACATTTTTTTAGCTGCGGCAATTTTTCTACCGGGGGTTCTTTGGATTGCTTGCAGTAAATTGCCGGTTGCTTCTGGAGAGTAGCTTTTTGCTAAGCGTTTGTAGTCTTCAATAAATTTCCCATCGTTTCCTATAAGTTGAATAGATTCTTCAGGCGAACACAACTGATTTAAGTTAATCACTTCTCCCGCTGAGTTAACCAAAAAACATCCTTCGTGTTCTTGGGCGATCGCGCTTTTGTCGCTAGGTATAAATTGTATAATAACGGCGCACATCACAGCAGTTAAGCGCCAGTAATTTAGCATAGCATTCACCTTATTTAGTTGGAATTTTAAACAGCTTAAGGACTCGCATTCCTTACTACAAACCTAAATTCAGTTTGTAGTGAGGACGACCGTCCACAAAACCGCCCGGACTCGCATTCCTTACTACAAACCGAATTGTCGATATCAAACAAGCATTTCGTTATTTAGGGAACTTTTCATTAACAGCAAACATCCCCCTTCACTGAGCGGCGAATGTATGGAACCGGGAACCGAACGAATGTAATCGCCTTGATGACAAACTTCCCCTTCTACAATTAAATCTCCTTCTAATACAAAGACTTCTTCCGATGCCGCGTGTCGGTGCAGGGGAAAACTTACTCCCGGTTCCAGTCGCATCAAGCAGGTGATTTCGCGCTTTTTCTTATCAAAAGAAAGCTTGCCGATCCAAACTCCGGGAACTCCATAAGGTTTCCATTTGACATCGCCCGATCGCACAATTAAAGAGCGAGTATTATTCTCAGTTTTCTCGGTAACAATTGGCGGTAAATTGACTAATTCTGCCGGAGTAGGCGGCAGTTCGGCTATACGCTGCAATAGGCGGTTTTTTAGGTCGGGGGCGACGGGAACTGGAGGGGCTGTGTAGGCGATCGCAGAAATTGCTGATTCCAAGGCCACCCGTTCGCTTTCCAGTTCTGGCGATTTCTGCAATTTCTCTGCAAGTGCGCGACTTTCTGACTCGTCGAGCGTATCGAGAACTTGAAAAACTGCAAGCATATTAAACTCCTCATCCGGCATCATTTCCATTTTAGATTTTAGATTTTAGATTTGGGATTTTAGAGTATTTTTTTCGCACTAAATATCGAAAATTCGAGATGCCATAATTTTCGATTGAGGTTAGACAATTTAACTTGTGTTTTTGTGACAACCTAAATTTCTTCACTCAAAGCTTGACGCAATTTAGAAAGACCCAAACGAATTCTGGTTTTGATTGTACCTGTCGGAATACCAATTTTAGTCGCGATTGCCGCACAAGTCAGCCCTTGGTAGTAGGCGAGTTCGATCGCAATTCGCTGTTCTGCTGGCAACTTTTCTAGCGCTGCTTTGACTCGTTCCCTGCGTTCTTCGATTATTGCATCTTCCATCGGTTCTGGAAGGCTCGAAGAAGGAATTTTCGCATCTTCCAGACAAGCTTCGGCCGCCCGGACTGTTCGCTGCAAAACTCGGAGTCTATCGAGGGAACGACTGCGGGTAAGCATGAACAACCACGTATCCGCTCGACTGCGAGAAGGATCGTAAGTTGCTGCTTTTTGCCAAATTTGGGAAAAAACATCTAGTACCACTTCTTCCGCTTCTTCTACCGAACCCAGGATTTTGTAAGCTAGTGCATAACTTTGGCGACCGTAGCGATCGTAAAGTTGAGCTAGTGCCGTTTGGTCTTTCCGGGCAATCTGCACTAAAAGCAGCGATTCATCCCTGGGCTTCTGGCCTGTCATCTCAGTGTACCTAAAAAAAATTGTTTTGAGTGCACAGATCCAAAATTAAATATTTGGCGTATATCACTATAGAACATAATTGTAAGTCAATTGGGGATGCGATCGTAAGTAGGCCTTGACGGGCCAATTTTGTCATGCTTTAAATTATCACGCTCCCGATTTATCTTGCACTTTTGTCACCTTTTTTGTTAACTTTTCAAACCTAGCAATACGTTCTATGCAAAATGAAGAAATAGCTTTATCTCAAATGTCGAAAACTCGCCATAATTATAATTTGCGATCGCGCCGCGCTGCGCTTGCAGGTGGTGCTATTGCCGGGTTAGCTGGCGCTTTGGGCATTTCGCTGCTTGGGGAAAAGGCGATCGCCGCCACTCCCGATGACAACAAAAATGATGCTGCTATTCTCAACAATGCACTTTTTTACGAACATCAGGCAATTTGGGCCTACACTTTTGCAGCAGGGAAGCTCACAAATACTGATGTTGGCAAAGCAGTCTTAGCCCTAGCACTCCGCAATCAAAACGACCACAAAGAGCACCGAGATCTTCTCGCTTCTGCGGTGAAAAATTTGGGCGCAAATCCCGTGACAGCCAAGTCGAGTTACGACCTTTCATCATACATCAATAAGAAGGAGGGAAATATAGATTCTGATGTAAATATTGCTAAATTAGCCCTGGCTTTAGAGACCGATGCTGCGATCGCCTACACTGTGGAAGCTGCCAAGTTGAAGACTCCGGGTTTGATTACCGCAGGAGCTAGCATCGGCATGGCAGAAGCCGCCCACGCTGCAGCTATTCGCGCTACTTTCAAGGCTTTGGGCATGAATCTTGAAATTGTACCTGCTGCTTTTGTTAGTAGCAACAACCGCAACAGTTGGGTGCTGACGGTTTAGTTTTTAATACTTAATATTTCTGCACAGATCCAAAATTGCCAAACCTTCGTATACTAACTCGTATACTGATAGCAGAATAATCGGCAACAGCACCAAAGCCCCACAGGTTGAAAGGTTGAAACCTTTTGCTAAAAAAATACAACCCGCCAACGCGGGTTATTTGCCATTGATTTGTCCAAAAATCCCATTGAAATAAAGGTGCTAACTGTGAAGCTAACAAAAAAGTTTCGTAAAACCATACTAGCTATTGAATTAGCTCTAATTGTTGTATTAACTCCAGGGATAATTGCCGCTTCCGACCACGACGACGGCGAAGTCGATATCAAAGGTCGAACTGTTAATTTAACAGACCTGTACGTATATCGCGAAAAAGACCAAAATTCCAGTGCTGCGGACGGGGATTTAATATTGACAATGAATTCAAATCCTAGGTCTGTAGCGCGCTATCAATATTATTTCAGCACTACAGCCCTCTACCAATTTAACATCTCGCAGGTAGGTGATGTTAATTCTACACCTACTGGACGCGCCGATACTATCTTGCGATTTGCCTTCAGTCCGCCTAACAATCAAGGTATGCAAGCGGTAGCTATAACTGTAATTCGCGGTGGCTCCGAGACAACTACTAAGACTACAGTTAATGGCGGACTAATTGCCACAACTCCGCTGAATTCTAATGCTGTTTTGAATACAGTACCTGTGAACGGTTCTAACTTGACTGTATTTGCAGGTTTGCGGGAAGATCCGTTTTTCTTTGATGTAGAACAATTTTTCCGAGTCCGCGCTGGGGCTTTGGGCACGGGGGCGAAAGTAGGTTTCAAGCCACCGAATCAAGCGATCGACTTTACAAAAGGTTACAACGTCAATACAATTACCGTCCGCGTTCCGAAAGCGTTTTTGCAAGCAGGAACTGGGGCGAATACTTTTGATGTTTGGTCAACAATTTCGATCCGGGATGGAGTTGGCGGTTTCAAACAATTCGAGCGCTTGGCGAGACCTGCAATTAACGAGGGTTTGGTAGTTACTCCCGCGTTTATGGAGGCATTTAATAGTATTTCTCCGAAATTGGATTTGAGCGCTGCTGCTGCTCCGGTGCGGCAGGAAGCTGTTGCTACTCTGAATGCTGTGGATCTTTTGGATGGTAGCGATAATGTCGATCCAAATGCGATCGCCCAAGCTTTCTTACCCGATGTCATGCGGATCGATACCACAAAACCCAGCGGCTACGGTAGTGCGACAAATGCTCAAGGAAGTTTGATCGGAGGTCGTATGCTGATGGACGATGTTATCGATATCACTCTGGGAGCTTTGGTGGGTTCTCCGGTTGGCGATAATGTTTCATATAACGGAACTCCGGGAAATCCGGCTCAGGGACACAAGCCGTTAGAACCGAATTTTCCTTATTTGGCTTTGCCGAATTAGTTATTGGTTATTGGTTATTGGTTATTGGTTATTGGTTATTGGTTATTGGTTATTGGTTATTAGTAATTAGTTATTAGTAATTAGTAATTGGTGATTGGTGATTGGTGATTGGTGATTGGTGATTGGTGATTGCTTGTTGGCTAATGACATATAGCGGTTCGCTCGTGTGGTGAGGATAGCCCTATGCCCAGCCTTCTACTTCGCGAGCGGGCAAGATGCCCAATCCCTCCGCTTCGCTCCGCCCAATCCCTCCGCTTCGCTCCGCCCTAGGGTGCCTCATCTTTTTGAGAAATGACTATCTAAAATACTTTTTTTTACCGCCGATGAACGCTGATTAACGGGGATGTATGAAAACTAAAACAGGACAAGTAATAAAATCTGATGTTTTTTGGTGGTGGTTATTGATAGCAGTTCCTGTTGTGGGTATTGCTGTTATTAACATTCCCCCAAATCTGCGTTTTATTTCTGATTTGTTTGCGGAGAAAACTCCGGCTAATCTTGATGCAAATTACCGCTACCATTTTTTTGAAGCTCTGAGAAATAATCCTAATCAAAAGGAAGCTATTCAGCAAGAAATTGCTTTTTACCAGCAGCGATTGGCTGTAGATTCCCGCAGCGGTTTGAATCGGGCTGCGTTGGCGGGAGTTTATCTGAAAATGGCTCGCGCAACTGGGGAGGGTGGTTGGTTTTTATTGGCGGAACAGGCGGCCGAAAGGTCGATCGCCGATTTGCCTTTTGACAACAAAGGTGCGCTGTTGGTTTTAGCTCGAATTGCTGAAGCGAGACACGATTTTGCTAGTGCTTTGCGCTTGGCTAAACAGGTGGGTTTTAATAATGAAGATGCGATCGCCCTTTCGGTTACATCTAACTTGGCGATGGGAAAAATTAGTGAGGCAAACACAGCCGCAGAAACCTTAGTTAATCGGATTCCTAACTTAGGTTCTCTCACATTAAGAGCGTTAGTGAGAGAGGCGCAGGGCCGAGATGCTGAAGTTTTGCAGGATTACCGACAAGCAATGGTGGCGGAGGAACCCGGAGAGATTGCGGGATCGGCGCGGGCCCGATCGCTCTTAGGTCGCTTTTACGCCCGCCGCGGCCAGTTTGTGCAGGCGAAAGCGCTATTTTTGGAATCGCTGCGGTTGGTGCCTCGAAACCCGCTGGCGCTGATTTATTTGGCGGATTTGGAAACCAACCAGGGCAATTATCGGGAAGCGGAGGCTAGTTACAGTAAGGTTTCTGCCTATGCTGGGGGTGCTGCGACGGTGTACGATCGCCTTGTGGATCGCGGTATGGCGAGGGTGAAGGAGTTGCAGGGAGATGCGATATCCTCCAAGCGACTGCGCGACAAAGCAGAAGCGGGGCTGCGACAGGAACAGGCTTCTGGAGCTCGCGGTTTCGGACACCGGCGCGATTTGGCGAGTTTGCTGTTGGAAAAAGGTCGATCGCAGGATGTCGCCGAAGCGCTGCTGTTAATGCAGGATGAGGTAAAAATCCGCAGGGATGCTGTGACGTTGGATATTTACGCCAAGGCACTTTCTAGCACTGGGGAATGGCAAAAAGCCGATCGGGTGATGGCCGAAATAATGCGATCGGGCATTCGCGATGCGGGTATCTTTTACCGGGCTGGTGCGATCGCCCGCACATTAGGAAAAGATGCTGAATCTCGCGCTTATTTTCAAAAGGCTAAAGAAACAGATCCGAGTTTTGACGGGCGTGAGGGCAAAACATTAGGTTTAGGAAGTTTTGAATTTTAACTAATAACGAGTACCTACTACAAAATCTCAAGCTATTAGTCAGGGAATAAATCCCCCGATCGCCTCCTAAAAAAACCACAATATTTCACAAAATCAACTTGTTTTAAAATTTAAAAATATGCCCAAAAAGTTACGTAAATCCTACAAATACCTCATTCTTTTATCCCTCACCCTATTACTATTTCTCACAACCTCAACCAAACCAGTTTACTCGCACTGGTCAGACTTATCCGTCGCAGAAATAATCGTCAACGATTTCCAAACCGAAGTAACATTAACCTTTCCAACCGGCTTAACAAAATTCGCCGACGACAATCGAGACGGCCAGCTACAAGCAGCCGAAGTTCGCAGCCACAAAAAAGAGCTAGAAAAGTTTTTAAGCCAACAAATTCGCATCACCAACAGCAGCAAACTTCAAGGTTTATTAACAGTAAATCCGCTAGAATTAGCCAGTAAAACCGCCCATTTAATCCAGCAAATCAATACCCACAGCACCTTAATCTTAAACTACACTTGGCCCGCTTCTAGTGGAATTTCCAAACACGAAAAATTGCGGATTAACTACAATCTATTTTTACCCGGAGTGGCTACAGCTAGCTGTCAAGCTACCATCGTGGAAGCCGGTGCTGTCAAAAGCTTTGTATTTACAGCCCAAAACCGGGAGTTTTTGTTAACAGGAAATGAATCTATCTGGGATACAGGTTGGAGTTTGCTGCTAGCCGTAGCCGGAGCATTTGTCTGGGGATGCGTGCACGCCATGTCGCCCGGACATGGAAAAACCATAGTCGGCGCTTATTTGGTAGGTTCGCGGGCCACTCCGATGCACGCCTTATTTTTAGCAGCAACAACCACAATAACTCACACTGCGGGGGTGTTTGCAGTCGGCGGAATTACTCTTTTCGCTTCCAACTTAATCGAACCAGAAAAACTCGATCCTTGGCTGAGTTTAATCTCAGGCTTATTAGTAGCAGTCATCGGCTTTAAGTTACTTTCCGAAAGAATCAAAACAAGGTTAGTAACGAGGACGACAGTCCGCAAACAATCAAAAAATCAAATTCTTACCACGATCGGCTTAAATAACTTCCTAGAAAAAATCAGGTTCGTAGTGAGGAGTTTAGTTCGCAAAAAAACCAGGAATGTCGTCCTGAATACGAACCTTGAAGAACCAGTAAATCTGCTAAATAGAGGAACTTGGGAAAGAGAATTTAAGCCAGTCAAACCAGATATATCTCAGCACTACCACCATCACGGAGACGGCCGCTTGCACTCGCATTTGCCCCCCGGTGCTGACGGCGATCCAATTACTTGGAAAAGCTTATTATTGTTGGGAATTTCGGGGGGATTGTTGCCTTGTCCTTCTGCTTTGGTGATGCTGTTGAGCGCGTCTGCTTTGGGGAATGTAGGTTTGGGAATGGGGCTAGTGGTAGCTTTTAGTTTGGGATTGGCTTTGGTGCTGAGCGCGATCGGATTAATCTTAGTTTATGCGAAACGGAATTTTGATAAGCTACCAAAACAGATAACAGCCGTGAAGTTTCTGCCGGCTTTGAGCGCGATGTTAGTAATGTTTTTGGGATTGGGAATTTCGGGACAAGCAATGTGGAAAATATGGGCGGCGAATCAATGGGTAGCTGGCGGATAATACAATTTTAGATCCTAGGTTGCGTCAGTTGTGATGATGTTGCGATCTGATGTTCTGTCGATTACCATAACAAGGTGCGCGCGTGCGGACAATATCGCGCAATAGGTGGCGGACTGAAGTCCGCACTACGAACCTATTTTATCGTTGTCAATCTACCAGACGCGATATGAATAATCAAAAATCTCTCTGCTGATTCATATCGTTTCCGGTTGCATCGGAATGATGTTAACAGTCAACAGTCAACAGTCAACAGTCAACAGTCAACAGTCAACAGTCAACAGTCAACAGTGAATTTACTATTCCGGTGCAACCGGAATTGATATGACTTGACAAACTAATATTAGTTCCAACCCTACAAAGTCGCGAGATTGAACTAATTTGGCAGAGATTCCTCACCCAGAACAGCATTGAAATGGGTGGGAATTTCCCACCCATTCAAGATTCAGGTCGCAGTATGTTTATTAATAATTTTGGCTAAATCCGGTATGCCATTTTCTACGTAAGTTTTAGCTGATGGGCGGAGTTTGGCATAGGCACCTTTAACCACTGCTCTTGTGCTGTTATCGGCTTTTTTATCACTGATTTGGAGCAATTGGTTTGCTACTTCAGCTTTTCTTTCAGCAAAATATTCGACAGGGTTGCCATTGTTTACAGCTTCAGTCCACATGGGGTCGAGTGCGATCGAGATTTCTGGCAGAATTTGATCGACGACTTGAGCGCAATAGTCAGCCCGTATCCCTTTGACAGTAGAGTAGGCGGCTTTCAGAGCCAAACCCCCCAACCCCGGCGCTGCTGCAACTTGTTTTTCTATCAACTGTACGCAGTCATCAACAAAATTGTCTCTGTTGTTTTCATTCAATAAAATATCGCTAAGTGCCATTTTTGCTCTCCTTGATTTAACAGTGAATGTGTTTATTAGCTTCCAGTTCCTTCAGAAAATTATATATCTATTTCGCTCCTTTACTGAAGTTTGCACAAGCATTTTAAGCCTTGAGTGTTGATAACTGGCAACCTAATGTAAGATTTGTCTGAGGTTGTGGGAATTAAGATGCGATCGGCTATTCCTGATTTACCTACTGTTCGATCGCTGGAAACGAAAATCCTGATTAATTGATAATCAGGACTGAAGTCTGAAGGATGAAACCTCTAAATTGTCAAGACTAAAATACAAAACAGAACAGCTTGCAAAAAATATGAGAGAGAGGCTGTGCCTTTAGTTCGATCGCACTTGCACCTCTGATTTTTCGCCTCTGAATTAGGATTCGACGTTCTGCTGTGCGGACAAAGGTGCTCCAACCTGGGGCAGTTGTATGGTTTGTGTCGGCAGAGCGCTCGATCGCAATACAAGATTTTTCGGTAGCTTGGAGGCAGTGCCGACTCCAGCAAAAATTTGAAGCGATAAGGTTAAAGCCGCAGCTAACAACAGTTTTTCTAACATGACACTACCTCCAATATCTATGCCCCTAGGCATAATTCCTCGGACACCTATACCCTACAGAACATCTTCTACCGCAAGTGCGATCGTACCGGCACAGTTAAGTGACACGTATCACCACTGAGTAGGGGGTGAGACCAAGAAGGGGTGAGAAGCGCTTCGACTTCGCTCCGAGGGTAAAGAGGTGGAGATGGGGAAAGTAGGGAAAATCTTCACGCTTGAGCTTTACGGTCAACATCCACCCGTTAAATCCTTTAAATCCGTTCAATCCAGGACACTAATCCGCTGCCGAACTTGTTTCCAAATAGATAATTGGTCTAGAGAAAGAAGCCGTTGAGTGTCTCACAAAGGTAGAATTAGCGCGTAGAAGTTATTTGACAAAGCGGAGGTACCGACAAGATGCTTGCATACATTCTGGCGTTAGCGGTCGGTCTAGGCAGCTTCAGTATTTACATGGCGGCCTTCTTTTTTCCAGAAGTTCACCGCAAAAGTGATTTTACCTGGAGCGGGGTAGGACTTTTTTATGCGTTAATTTTATGGACTTGTGCGGGGCGAATTACTGGTGCTCTCCTGCTGGGTCAAATGGCGGGCGTAGCTATGTTGGGCTGGTTGGCTTGGGAAACCCTGACTTTACGCAGGCTGGTGACACCCGTCGCTCAGCAAACGCCGATTCCCGTGCCGGCGAATTTGGCCGGGGCCATAGGCGGGCCGCTATCGGGTTTGTTTGGTAAAAAACCAGAGCCCGCAGCGAAAAAACCTAAGTTTGTTCGATCGCCCAAACCGAAAACTGATGTAGTTCCAGCACCCGCTGTGAATCCGACTGAGGTAAAGGTAAAAGAACAACCGGCAACTCCCTCAATCGCTGAAGAAATTGCCGAAAGCGCGATCGGGCCTGACTTGACCATTCCCCAAGACAAAACACCTGCAATTGCAGAAATACCAGTATTTTCCGTGGAAACTCCTGCTGTTGAGACTTCACCAGACCCAGCAGAATCAGCCACCAGCTTCACTCCTCTACCTCTACCTATAGAATTTTCAGAAATTGCCGCCCCAGCAACTGTGGAGCCAGCAGAGCGTCAGCCAGAGCCTCAACTGCAGCCTGAAACAGACGATTTTGAGGAGATTTGGAGGGCGAAGGCTAAAGAGTCCGAGTCTGTTGTTAGTTCGACAGCCTCAACGGTGACACCAACGGCGACACCAACGGCGACACCAACGGCGACACCAACTCCAGCCAAAACAGCTAAAAAATCCGGCGGTTTCGCAAGTCTGTTCGGCAATATCAAAAATAGTCTCGGCGATATCTTGGGACGGGGTGCGAGTAAAAACAAGTCTGATAAAAATACTCCGGCGACAACAGCCAAAAAGACTCCCGATCCGATCGCGTCCGATCAAAATACTCCGGCGACAACAGCGCAAAAAACTCCCGATCCGATCGCGCCGGAACCTAAAATAACAACAATTCCTACACCGGATATCGATCGAGTTCTCGAATCTGAATTAGCCGAAGTCGCGCAAGAAGTGACCGAAACTAGCAACACAGCCGTTGACACCAGCCAAGCAGTGCCATTTCCCACCGATTTAGAAGCAATGGCCGACTTGATGGTGGCCGAAGCCGCGAGTGCTCCCAAAATAGAGGAAACTCCAATTTTAGACACAGCCTCCCCCGAAACTCAGACAGCGCCGTTGATTTCAGAAACAGCGGAGACAGCAGTGGATGAAGCGGAAACAGCCTCCGGCGTAACGGAAGCAGAAGCCCCTACTGTATCTATAGAAATGACTGTGGTGGAAGTGGCGGAGCCTGTAGAGGTAGAAATACCGGGAGAACCGGGGTTGAGCGTGCAAGTGGAAACGATTTCAGTATCAAAAATCTCGATCGAATCCACAGAAGAAAAACCATCTTCCCAGGAAGAACCACCGGAATTGATTCGCCCAAATCCCCCCGCTTCCGAGCCAGTCGAAGCTCCTAAACCGCCCGTAGAATCAAAATTTGACAATATATCCGGCGAAGATCGGCCATCATCTTAAGCCAAAAAGCCAAAGGTAGAAACCAGAATTTTTTTGATTCTGGTTTCTACTTTTTGCTTTTAAGACTTATATCATGTCCGGTCAATTACCATAGCAAAAACAGAATAGGGCATACCTCACCACGCTTGAGAACCGCTATAACACTTTGGGGAACGCAGGTTTAGCTCGGTTGCAGACTTGCATTCCACACATATCAAATTTTAGATCGGTCGATCGCTCGGACAGGAAATTATATCGTTTCCGCTGGCATCGTCAGGTGATTTAACCTTATTAGTACACAGAGTACACAGAGTCCGAGAATATATATCTGAATCATTCCGATGCTACCGGATTTGATATTACCCGCAGGTAGCAAGAAACCGGGTTTTTTCCCGAAAATATCTCGCACTCACCCCCAACTTCAGTAAAAAAGCCGATTTCTAGGAGTCAGGGTGCGATCGCGAACTGATACTATTTTTTTAAAGATGTATTGATGACTTCTTCCCTCGAACCTCGAACCTCTTCCCTCGAACCTCTTCCCTCGAACCTCTTCCTCCTCCCCTGAATATTATGAAAGCAATTATGGTCGTGGGAACAACATCTCACGCAGGAAAATCTTTACTCGTTTCAGCATTGTGTCGCATCTTTTCTCGATCGGGCTGGCGGGTAACTCCGTTTAAAGGTCAGAATATGGCACTGAATTCCTATGTCACAGCCAGCGGCGGAGAGATTGGCTACGCTCAAGCAGTACAAGCTTGGGCTGCGGGCGTGGCACCTTGGGTAGAAATGAATCCGATTTTACTCAAGCCGCAAGGAGACATGACTTCTCAATTGATTGTCAAGGGCCGGGCGATCGCCAACGTGCGAGCATCTCAATATTACGAACAATATTTCGATTTAGGGTGGCAAGCGATTCGGGAATCCTTAGAATTTCTCAGACAAGAATTTGACATGGTTGTTTGTGAAGGAGCCGGCAGCCCTGCTGAGATTAATCTCAAACACCGCGATTTAACAAATATGCGAGTGGCGAAACATTTAAACGCTCGGACTTTGCTAGTCGTTGATATCGATCGCGGCGGCGCTTTCGCTCACATCATCGGTACTTTGGAATTACTCGATCCCGACGAACGGGCTTTAATTAAAGGATTCATTATTAATAAGTTCCGAGGACAAAAATCAATCTTAGATCCGGGGCTGATTTGGCTGGAAGAAAGAACGGGAATCCCGGTAGTTGGGGTGATTCCTTGGATAGACGAAGTGTTTCCCTCCGAGGATTCTCTCGATTTGCTCGATCGGCGTTCTCCCAACACTCAAACCGACCTAAATATTTCCATCATCCGCTTGCCCCGAATTTCCAATTTTACCGACTTCGACCCGCTGGAGTCGGAAACTAGCGTCACCGTCAAATACGTCAGCCCAAAAGACCAGTTAGGCCATCCAGATGCCGTGATTTTACCGGGTTCTAAAACCACAATTTCCGATTTGCAGGTGCTGCGCCAAACAGGTATGGCAAAAGCTATTCAAAATTACTTAGTAGCTGGCGGTACAGTCATGGGAGTTTGCGGCGGCTTCCAGATGCTGGGAGAAAGTATCAGCGATAAAGAAGGGCGGGAGGGACAACAGGGAGAATTTGAAGGATTGGGATTGCTGCCGTTAAAAACTGCGATCGCCCCGGACAAAATTGCCCGCCAGCGTGTCGTAACATCTAACTATCCTCAAACGGGTTTACCAGTTTCAGGTTACGAAATTCACCAAGGAAGAACGCAAATGCTACAGTCAGATTTGACTCAACCGCTATTTGACGATCCAACTTTAGGAATTGTCAACACTGCTCAATCAGTTTGGGGCACATACCTGCACGGCATCTTTGATAATGGAGCTTGGCGGCGAGCTTGGTTAAATCACCTGCGCCAGCAGCGGGGACTCCGTGCATTACCTACAGGTATTCCGAATTACCGAGAGCACCGAGAAGCTCTGTTAGAGACTTTAGCTGATACGGTGGAAAAACATTTAGATATCAAGCAAATTTTAGGTTAATTAGTTAACTGTTGACTGTTGACTGTTAACTGTTGTTTGTTAGAGTTGAGGTTAAAATTTAATGACAAAAGTTTGCTTTTTGCCGGATAATGTGACAGTAGAAGCAGAACCGGGAGAGCTTTTGCTAGATGTAGCAAAACGTGCGGGGGTTTCCATTCCTACAGGCTGTTTGATGGGTTCTTGTCACGCTTGCGAAGTAGAAATTGACGGCGGGGAGACGATTTGTGCTTGTATTTCCGGCATCCCTTCCGGGAAAAAGCAAGTAACAATTAATTTGTATGTTGACCCTGCTTGGTAATTAGGCAGTTGGTGGTTGGTGGTTGGCAGTTGGTGGTTGGCAGTAGTCATTAGTCATTAGTCATTGGTCATTAGTCATTAGTTATTTGCTAGCAATTCCCAATTCCCAATTCCCAATTCCTAATTCCCAATTCCCAATTCCCAATTCCCAATTCCCAATTCCCACTGCAAGCAGCCAACAGTCAGTAGAAGCGGTGCATGGTGCGTGCGGGCCCTCTTAGTTGACAGGAAAGCAGCTAACAATCTCCCAGACTTTATTCCCAACATTTAATTATTTTGCCATTCTTGCTGTTTTTTTCGAGCAGATTGCAGCCATTTTTGAGATTCGGGATAAACAGTTGTTCCGGGTTTGACAGATTCTAATTGATTGATAATTTGTTGCAACTGGCCCAGAGAGTTACCGGAATTTTGACTGGGAGAATTCACATTATTTTGCAAGTTGGCAAATAAGCTTTTAGCTTCTTGCAAAGCTTTTGCAGACTCTTTTTCTGATTGCAATCTAATCTGAGAAATCCCTAAATTCTTCTGATATTCCGCCAGTTTGGTTTGAGCGTCGAGATAGCCCGGATTATCGACAGGAACCATTTTTAGTCGGTTAATTCCTTCTTCCCACAATCCTGCTATTTGTTCCCACTGGGCGGCTGGATGCGGCGGTTTTTGGGAAGCGACGGCGGCGGAAAGAGCAAATTCTTTGGCTGCTTCGATTAAGTTGTCGGCGCGCGCGGAACCGGTGGCGATTCCTCCCATTGCTTGAAAGTCTCTTTCTGCTGCTTGGAGTTTTTGCTTAGCCGTTTTTCCGGCGAGGGTGTCGGCGGGAATTTGATTGAGTTGGTCGATCGCGCTTTGCCAATTTATGCTAGCTTTTTGTCTGTCTGCTGCTGTTTTTGCTTGCTGGTACTGCTGTTTTGCCGTGTTGAGACTTTCTTCGGCTCGATTTAACTCAGTAAAAGCATTTTTTTGCTGGAAAATTTGAGCATCCATCCGCCCGATATTTTTACGGGCTGCTTGAAATTCATCGAATGTAAAGCGCCAAGTGCAGCGGAAAAAAGAGCAGTACCTCTTTGGATAATAGCCGAGAAACCACACAGGTAAAGCGTCTAGATGTTTTTGAGCTTGTTTGGCTTTAGTTTCGCCCAAGTCAAAATCTGCCGCAGCAGTCGCTTTGTTAATTAGTTGATCGGATTGTTCCACAAGGGCGATCGCCTCTCGGTAATTATAATCCATACTGATAAAACTCGGCAGCAACAATATCGGCATTGTCTTAGCCACGGGCCAGCGAATCATTGGAAAAGGCAAATTAATCAGCCAAATTATGCCCGCCCCAGCGCCCAGCAAACCGCCAGCAAAGATGATTTTATTAAATAATCCGGGCGCGCGGTTGGCTTTGACAGCAGCTTTGAGAGCTTGTTCGCTGAAGTTGGGAAATTCGTCTTTGAAGGTATCGCGAATTTCTTCTTTTGATGCGAAAGTTCCCTCTTGCGATCGCAATTTTTCCAACCGCTTGATTACTATCCCCCGGTACACTGAACCCGCTAGCACATTACCAGCCGCGCACTTGTCAACTTCCGCCCGCAAAATGTCAAAAGCTCGATCGGTAAGACGCCCCATAAAACTCACCTATTCCTTTTGATTATTCTACAATTTGTCAGCAGAAATAATTGTTAAAATATATAAATTTTACCTAAAATATCTCAATTAATTTCAGCTCAAATGCTTTAATCATCTAATTCTGTTAGGAGTTACGCACAAGACTAAAGAAACTGGGTTTTTTACCCGATTTGTAGGCTAAAACGCAGGATTTTAGTAAAAAAACTCGGTTCTTGACCGCCCGTGCGTCCAGGACTATATCTAAATATTGAAGGCGGTTGAAAGCGCTGCCGACTTCGGAAGCGCGTCTCAAGCCTTGGGTTTCCGTCTCGTTTTTCGGCGATTAATTATACCGCACTTTAGACGATCGCCCTTGGGAGCATCTCATATTTGTAAAAACACTTCTTTTGACTCCTTCTTTCTTCCTCTTTCC